>JAACEH010000192.1 GCA_011682595.1 Anaerolineaceae bacterium | reverse complement strand
CTGGCTGCGCGGCGTCCACATAATGACCAGCAACCCGATGGCCATAACGGAGTCGAACGGCCGGATGAGGTTGCGATCGACAATGCGCCACCAGGCCGGACGCCCGCCGGCCAGGTCAACCACCTTCAGCCCGCAGAGCATCTTGCCCACCGTCCGGTTCCAGAGAAGTTCCATGGCGGTGAAGTAGACAAAGGCCGCGCACATGAGCACAGACTCGATAACCCGCAACGACGACCAGTCCTGAAAAAAGAGTTCGAAATCCGTCGACGTCCGCGGCAGCAACTCCGGGCGGACGATCCCGACAACTGCCCCTATCAGGGCGACGATGATCAGGGAATCGATCAGGAAAGCCAGCGATCTCCAGAACAGCACCGGCAGGTACATCAGCTTCTCGACCTGGTAGGCGGCCACCCGAGCCATCCTCTGGCGGTAGGCCTCCTCCGGAGATTCGCCTTCCCGCATCGCCCGGCGACGAAATGCCCGAAAGGACAGCACCATCACCAGCACCACGGCCAAAGCCATAATCGCTATGTTAGTCGGCGGAATCGTTCGTTGGCTATTGGTGACCGGAACGATCAGCTTGGGCGGCTGCGACTGCCGGTCAACGGTCACCTGTTCGGTCTGCGGGTCCAGGCGAAACAACTCCGACTCGCCGGACTCGTCGCGGACAACCACCACCAGACCATCTCGAAAGCGGGCCAGGCCATAGGACTCGATCTCGCCGAAACGATCGTCGTCCAGGGCAAACTCGACCTCCGGCACGACGTGCCAGCGGCCGTCGTCGGGAAAGTACCGGGCGTAGACCAGGCGCGGCCGGCCCAGGGACTGCGACGCCGGCGGCGCGGCCAGGTAGACCATGCCCAGACGCGGTCCCACGGCAGCCAACGACAGCGGGCCGGCGGGATTGATCGAAGGGTCGTCAAAGGGCCCCTTCCAGGTCCCCGCCCCGTCGCGCCAGGCGAACCGCAGCTTGCGCCGCTGAGGCTCCTCGCCAATCGGCGAAGAGGCCACTGGCTCGGTCCAGACGACATGGAATTCCGATTTTCCGTCGGCCTCTCTCACGGCCGCCCGGGCCAGGCGAGCCGTCTCGGCCGTCCAGTCGACAACCATCTCCACCGGCTCGACGGTTCCCCACTGGTCGGGTTTGCTGAGCCGGCTGAAGAGCGGCTTGCCGTCTTCGCCCAGGGCCAGGGCCATGACGGTCCGCTCGTTTGCAGCCACCGCGATGGGCTGCCAGGACTTCAGCGGCGGGCTCTGGTAGAAATCCGACGGGCCAACGAAGAACATGCCGCCGGAATCATAGAGAACGATCAGGTCTTCCTGCCAGGCAACCGTCTGCAGAAGGTTGGCGTCGTGGCGGCGCCTGGCCTGGGGCGACCACTTCCCGCGGGCCCCCAGGCGGCTGTAGACCAGGACCCCTTCGTCGGCCTCGCCCGACGGGTTGCTGGCCGCAGCGACATAGAGGTTCGTGCGGTTACCGGCCAGGTGGAAATCGACGTCGCCCGCGGGCGGAACCTGTCCGACAATTTGCCAGACCAGCAGGGCGACAATCCCCGGCCAGAATACCAGCCGCACAAGCAACGGATTGATCCTGCGAGAATCTGATTCGACCTTCTCTTTCTCTTGCATTTCTTCCATGGCGCTCGCATCAGAACTAAGGTCGTGCCAGCGGCCAATTATACGGAGCGCCGGCAGCCAACGCAACGTAAACGCATCTTTAGAGCGGATTTCAGTTTTGCGTACCGTGGATGCCACGGTTGCGCTATCTGCAGCCGTGCCTCGCGCCGCAGCCGAGCACGGTTGCTGAACTGCGCAGGCCGTGGCACCTGGCGGGTGCCATGGTCTGGCGCAGCCAGGCCATGACAAATGCTACTCTGCGAAGTAGCTCGCTACGAAGCACAAGCGTTCGGGAGATAATCACGGCCTGGCC
This sequence comes from Anaerolineaceae bacterium, assembly GCA_011682595.1. Next base: position 5,880 of record JAACEH010000192.1, on the reverse strand, counting down.
TTTGGTCAGACCGTGGCACCCGCACCTGGCTTTATGCTTCAGGGCCCGGCCAGCCGCCGGCACAGCAAGGCGAGACGCTCGGGCAATTTGCGCAGCGGGTCGGGCATGATCTCGTCCAGCCGCAGGGCCTGGCGGGCCTGGCGGCGGGCCTCGTCCCGGCGGCCGTAATGGTCCAGCAACTCGGCGAACTCGGCCCGGAAATGGGCCCGCGTCGGATAGAGATCGACCACCCGCTGCATGGCCTCGACGGCCGCCTGCTTCATGGGGTCCCGACCATACCGGTCGGCCAGTGTCCTGCGGACCTGGACCAGCAGCCGCCAGGAGTCGATGTCGCGCGGATTCTGCTCGACGACCGCCTGCAGGTTGAGCCTCGCCGCATCGAGGGCTTCCCGTGCCGCCGTCTCGGCCTGCCGGGCCTTCGACAGCAGGCGCCGCCGCCGGCTGTCCTGCGGAGGCAGCGCCTCGGCGCGTCCGCGCAAGGCCGCCGCGCTGCTTTGTGCCGCGAGCATGGTGTACCAATGGCTCTCGGCCAGCAGTTTCTGCGGCTTCGTCCAGGCCATCCATCGCGGCGACCTCTCGGCGGCCCGCTTCAACGCCTCCAGGTGCTGCTGCGATCCCATCATGCTGCGGCCGTCGGACGACCTGGCGCCGCCGATAGCCTCAGCATTTGCCAGCTCCCTGAGACTGTCGCCGACCGGAAGGAGAATCCAGATCGTGTAAGAAAGAATCAGGCCCAGCACAACCGCAGCGGCCGCCATCTTCGGACCGCGACGCCCCAGGGAACTCCAGCGGACGCGCTTGCCGTCGCCGGTGGCCACCAGCAGACCCAGCAGCAGGTAGGCGGCGGCGGCGGTCGGCAACTCGCTGAAAGTAAACGACACCAGGGCCTGCAGAGCGAAGGCCAGCAGGGCGGCGATGATGCCGTAACGGACCCAGCGCCTCGACCGCTCCCACAGCCGCGGCTCGTCCTCGTGCCCTGCCCCGATGCCGGCCACAAAGAGACCGGTCAGCAGGACCAGGCTGAAGAGCCACTCGACGGCGACGGCCACGACATTTCCGCCGGCCAAGTCGTACAGGCGAAAGGCGAGGTTGATCAGGGCAACCACCAGCCCCGCGGCCACCAGGGGTCGCCACAAGCTCTCGACCGCCGGACGAGGCTCGATCGACGTCCTGCTGCGGCGCAGCGATTCGCGGAAAGCCGACGCAATCAGAACCACAACGCCGAGCAGCCCGGCCAGCCCCAGCTCGACCCAGGAGCGGACAAGGATGTTGTGCGGGTCCTTGACCTCCTCGGGGGCATAGGCGAGTTTGTGGGCCGGATAGTGGCTGCCAAAATTCTCGGCCCCGACGCCCCACAACGGATGCTCGCGGATCACACCCCAGGCGCCCTGCCAATAGTCCCAGCGAAACCTCAGACTTTTCAGCGCTGCGGGCGCCAGGTTCCCGCGCCAAGCCACGCACCAGGACGACGACGGCCGGGACGGCCAGCAGCAGCCCCTTGCGCAGACGGCTGCGGACCAGGCCCAGCACACCGAGCAGATAGAGGCCGGCCATTGCCGCGGCCACGGCCGCCCGGCTGCGGGTCAGCCACATGGCCACCGCCATGGTGACGATGCCCAGGCCCAGGATGAAGGCCGAGACGATCGAAAGCGATTTTCTCTGCCCGCCGCCGATCTTGGTCCACATCCCCTTGGCATGACCGACCACCAGGGCCACGGCCGCCAGGAGCCCCATGGCCAGGTACGAGGCCATGAGGTTCGGATGGTAGAACGTGCCGACGACATCGTTGGCGATGCGGATCTTATACATTTCCTCTTCGGGCGAGTCGGGTTGCATACCCCGCTCGGCGAGAATATCCAGGCGGTAGGCCTGATAGTACTCCATGAGCGACCCGGCGAAGGTGGCTTTGCCGAGGACCGCCGCCACGGCGGCGACGAAGGCCCCGGCCACCAGGGCCGCCAGGAGCCAGCGGATGTTCTCGCGGCTGTCGGCCACCAGCAGGACGGTCAGGAAGTAGAGAACGCCCAGGCAGACTTCGACCGCCCCGAGGATGGCGTTGTAGCGATTGGCGGCGCCGGCGATTGCAGCCACCGAGCCGACAACAAGCAGGGCCACGCCGACCAGCAATCCGCTGCGGGGAAAGCTCAGCTCGCCTTTTCTGACGCCGTCGAGCACTGCGGCCGAGAAGGCCCCGACAATCAGCAGGCCCATCCAGACCAGGGGTTCGGTGCCGTAGAAACCGGAGGAGTCGCCGACGAAGATTCGTCCGGCGAAGATGGGCATGACCGCCGTGACGGCCACCAGGGCAACCAGGCCCAGCGACAATCGGCCCGGCCTGTCCGGGGCCGCAGCCGTCGCCGCGGAAGATCGCTTGTCCCTGCCTTTTCTGCTCATGGTTTCTGTGCCCGGCCGGCCGCAATGCGTTCGAAGACGGCGATGATGGCCAGGATGGCCGCCGTCTGCCCGAACACCAGGATCGCCTCAACCGTGTTGGCCCGCCGAAGCATCACCGCCCCGATGCTGGTGGTGGCCGTGGCCAGGTAGATGATCAGCACCGCCCCGCGGCGCGACAGGCCCAGGGCCGCCAGGCGATGGCTGAAGTGGTTTGTGTCGCCGACAAAGGGGCTCTTGCCGCGGGCCAGGCGCAGCAGCGTAACGCTGGTCAGGTCGTAGAGCGGCACGGCCAGCAGCACCAGCGGCAGGAAGGGGCTGAACTGTCCTTCTCCGGTGGCCGGGCTGTAGTACTCGGCCAGGGTGGCCAGGACGGCGATAAGGAAGCCCACGGTCTGACTGCCCGCGTCGCCCAGAAAAATCGAGGCCGGCGGAAAATTGTAGAAGAGGAACCCGACCAGGGCCCCGAGCAGCAGCACGGCCAGAATGGGAACGAAGACCTGCCCGGCGGCCGCTGCGACGGCGGCCAGGACCACAAGCACGATGGCCGCCACACCGGCCGACAGGCCGTCCATATTGTCCAGGAAGTTGAAGGCGTTGGTGATAGTAACGATCCACAGCAGCGTCACCACCTGGTTGACCCAGCGGACGGGGACAAAGAAGGTGGCCTGGATGTTCAGCCCCCAGACGACCACCGCGGCGGCGGCAACCTGGGCCAGCAGTTTCGGCCAGGCCGACAGGCGCCGCCGATCGTCGATCAGCCCGACAACGAAAAGCAGCGCCGCGGCGGCTAGCAGCCCGCCCAAAGCCCCGGCCCGCGACATGACGCCCCCGGCGTGGAGGCGGATGAGGTCGGCCACCGGAAGTCGGGCAACCAGCGTGCTGTCGCGAAAGGCGACCACCAGCAGCCCGGCCCCCAGCGACAGAAGGAGCGTCAGGAAAACGGCTGCCCCGCCGCCATAGGGAACCGCGACGGCGTGAATCTTGCGGCCGCCGGGGTGGTCGACGAATCCCCAGCGGGTAAACAGCCGCCGGGCCACGGCGACCAGGACCAACGAGGTCGCCCAGGCAGCCACAAAACCCATGGCCAGAGCTATGGCCAGCAGGACGGTCATCGGCTGCGCTCCTCCTTCCGCCGGGCCATCAGGCGGTCGCGGACCAGGGTCAGGAACGCCTGGTAGGCGTGCGTGCGGTAGTCCGGGTAGGTCCAGTCGTAGCAGACCCATCGGCCGCCGCTGTAGCCGAGGGTCGTCTCGGCATAGATGCCGCCGCCGAGGTAAATGCGGTGCCTGAAATCCTTGCACGAAGCCAGGACGAGTTTGGCCGGCGTGACGTAGCCGGGGTCCAGATTCACCGGCCGGGCGGCGTCCCATTCGCCGCTGTCGGCGAACTGTCGCTCCAGCTCGTTGCAGCGGCGTTTGATGTTGGCCAGGCGGCCGGGCTCGATCAGGCGGTCGAAGGAGACAAAGTACCGCATCAGCGGGTGGCCCATCTCGTCGCGGTAATACCCGGTGAACTCGTGGGCGGTAATCTCGCTCTGCAGGTCGGCCGGCCCGTAGGCCTCGATGAGTTCGCTCTCCGCGGCCGCCAGGGCCCCGGGGTAGGCCGACAACATGGCCACCAGGAGTTTGACCGGCTCGGGCTCGCGAATGTCGGCCATCAAACAGTCCCCCGCGAACATGCGTTGCGCTACTTCTCGGCCGGATTGTTCAGAGCGTCCAGGCGCGATCGGACTTCCTTGGTCAGCCAGCCGGCCGCCTGGTCGAGGGGCACCTTTGTCACCTGGCCGGTGGCCCGGTCGCGGATTTCCAGTTGCCCTTCCTTCAGGCCGCGGGCCCCGATGGTTACCCTGAGCGGCACGCCGATCAGGTCGGCGTCGTTGAACTTCACCCCGGCCCGGGCGTCGCGATCGTCCAGCAGCACCTCCAGCCCCGCGGCCTGCAGGTCGCCGTAAAGCTTCTCGGCCGCCTCCATTTCCGCCCCCGAGGATTTCAGCGGCGTGACCAGCACCTGGTAGGGCGACAAGGTCATCGGCCAGAGGAGCCCCTGATCGTCGGCCATCGTCTCGATGGCGCCGGCCACGATGCGGTTCACGCCGATGCCGTAACAGCCCATGATTATCGAATGGCTCTCGCCGTTTTGGTCGAGGTAGGTCGCACCCAGGGCGTCGGAGTATTTCGTCCCCAGCTTGAAGACGTGGCCGATCTCGATGCCGCGACTGATGGCCAGTTCGACCGAGCAACCGGGACACATGTCGCCCGGGACGACGAACCGCAGGTCACAGGCCATACTCGGAGAGAAGTCCCGCCCGGGATTGAGGCCCGTCAAGTGAGCATCGGCCTGGTTGGCTCCGCTGACGGCATTCGCCATCACCTTGACCGCATGGTCGATATAAATCGGCACCTCTTTCTTCAAGCCGACCGGCCCGGCAAAGCCGACCGGCGCGCCGGTCACCTCGAGAATCGTCTCCTGGTCGGCCAACCGGACCGGACCGCCGGCGACGTGGGACAGCTTGGCCTCGTTGACGTCGTGGTCACCGCGGACGCAGGCGACAAACGGCTTGCCCTGGGCGGTCACGTAAACCAGCGTCTTGATCATGTCGCGGGGCGTCAGGCCGAGGAACTCCGTCACCTCCTCGATGGTCCGTTGGCCGGGCGTCCGGACGGTTTTCAATTCGGCCTCCGCGGGCGGATTTTTCGGCGACGGCGGCACCTGGCAGACGGCCTTTTCGAGATTGGCTGCATAGCCGCACTGCGGGCACCGGACCAGGACGTCCTCGCCGGCCTGGCAGGCGACCATGAACTCGCTGGAGGCCGAGCCGCCGATGGGCCCGCTCTCGGCCTCGACCACCGTGTACTCGAGCCCGCAGCGGTCGAAGATGCGGCAGTAGGCCTGGTACTGGGCCTGGTAGGAGGCTTCCAGCCCCTGGACGTCGCAGTCGAACGAGTAGGCGTCCTTCATCAGGAACTCCCTGGAGCGCAGCACTCCGAACCGCGGGCGAATCTCGTCGCGGAACTTGGTCTGGATCTGGTACAGGGTGATCGGCAACTGCTTGTAGGAGTTGATGTAGCCGCGAACGATGTCGGTGACCACCTCCTCGTGCGTGGGGCCGAGAATGTTGACCTTGCCGTGGCGGTCCTTGAAGACCATCAGGTCGGGGCCGAAGGTGTCGAAGCGGCCGGACTCCTGCCAGAGTTCCTGCGGCTGAAGGGCCGGCATGTGGATTTCGACGGCCCCCGCGCGGTCCATCTCCTGGCGGACGATCTCGGCGGCCTTGCGCAGGATCCGCCAGCCCAGCGGCAGGTAGCTGTAGGCCCCGCTGGTCAGTTTGCGAATCAGCCCGGCCCGGATCATCAGGCGGTGGCTGAGCAGCTCGGCCTCGGCCGGCACCTCCTTGAGCGTCGGAATAAGCGTCTGTGTCCAGCGCATGAAAGTTTCCTTTTCTTCTCACAATGAGCAAACGTGCAAGACGGCCCTCACCCGAAGCAA
>JAACEH010000191.1 GCA_011682595.1 Anaerolineaceae bacterium | reverse complement strand
GACGGCATTCTACGCCGAAAGCCAACCGCATGCAACGCCGCAGTTTGCTCCAGACGACCCGTGGGTGCACACCACGCTTGTAGGTGGCGGGGCGTCATGGTCTGGCGCAGCCAGGCCATGACGAACGGTCGGAAGATAATCACGGCCTGACCTTCGGTCAGACCGTGGCACCCGCTAAACCCGCGTTGACACGGGCCTTGCAAGCGGATATAGTTGACTGGTCTCGCCAACCGCAGAAAGGAACACCCCTGTATGGGCCAGAACGATGGCAGGGCCGACCAAAGGGATGGGCCGCTCGATTTTGTGCTGGACCTGCTGCACGAAGGCGTCTGCGTCACCGACACCGAGGGCCGCATCCAGTGGTCCAACGAGGCCTTTCGCCGTTGGGACACCCCCCTGGCCGAGATGGTCATGAGCCTCGCCCAGCGGGCCGCCCGACGGGTCACCGCGGGGGAAGCCGCCGCCGGGGGGCCGGTGCGCTATACCGCCCATGAGCGGACGGCCGACGGTCGCCACGCCGAGATTGTGGTCACCCCGGTTCTGGACTGCGACGGCAAGTTGGCCCGGCTGATGGCCACGGTGATGGACCGCACGGCCCAGGTGGTTCTGCAGCAGAAAATCCAGGCCATCGAGGAAGCCGGCCGCAAGCTCCTGCACCTGGAGCCCGAGAGCATCGCCCGCATGACGCCCAGCGAGCGGCTGACCATGCTTCAGCGGCAGATCATCACCCTGACGCGGAACCTGCTGAAGTTCGACCATTTCAGAATCCGTCTGCGCAACCCCGAGACCAATCGCCTGGAGCTGGTCCTGACCGAAGGTCCGCACCAGACGGACGAGTCGCGGGAACTCTTTGCCGAGAAAGTCGGCAGCGGCATCACCGGCTATGTCGCCTCGACCGGGGCGCCCTACATCTGCAACGACGTCCGCAGCGACCCGCGCTACCTGCCCGGCCTGGTCGACGCCCGGAGCAGCCTGACCGTGCCCCTGTGGCACAACGACAAGGTGGTCGGCATCTTCAACGTCGAGCACCACAAGCCCGGGGCCTTCGGCCAGCAGGACCTCCAGGCCCTGGAGATATTCAGCCACTATGTGGCCCAGGCCCTGGTCACCCTGCAACTGCTGGTGGCCGAGAAGGTCTCGACCAGCGACCAGTTGGCCAGCGACGTGACCGTCGAACTGAGCGATCCGCTGAACCGCATCCTGGCGGCGACCGGCCTGCTGAAGGCCGACTACATCGGCCAAGACTCCCAGACGACGCGCCGCCTGGACGAGATCGCCGAGGCCGTCGATCGGATTCGCAGCGCGGTCCGCCAGGTGACCGATCTGAAGCGGCCGATCATCGGGCCGACCCCTCTGGCCCCCAAGACCAGCCGCCCCCTGGCCGGGCGGCGCCTTCTGGTGGCCGACGACGAGCCGACCATTCGCGACAGCCTGAGCACCATCCTCAGCGACCTCGGGGCTGCCGTCGACCTGGCCCGCGACGGGCAGGAAGCCGTGGCCATGGGACAGGCCAACCGTTACGACATGGTCCTGGCCGACATCCGCATGCCGCACAAGAACGGCTACCAGGTTTTCACCGAGATTCGCCTGACCGACGCCCGCGTGCCGGTGGTCCTGATGACCGCCTTCGGCTACGACCCCTCGCACTCGATCGTAAAGGCCAGCGGCGAGGGCCTGCAGGCGGTGCTCTTCAAACCTTTCAAGATCCAGGTCCTCTACGAGCAAATCAGCCGGGCCCTGAACATCGAGATGCCCCTGCCCACCGCCGAGTCCGGGTAGCCGGGCGGATGCCGTGAAACGAGGCCACAAACGCCGTTCGACCGGCTCACGATAATCCGTAACCACGCCACCCGTCTGTCAAGCGCACCAAAATGAACGAATGGGCCGCAGCGGATGAGGGCGGATTCCTGGTAATTTCGGGTGTGCCTTAATGCCCTGATATGCCGATGAAACCAGGGGCACAGGCAGGGGGGCTCAAGGGCCGGGCGATGCCGACGGCATCTCTTCTTGGGTATGTGGGGAGGCAGGTATGATCATTAACGCACAGGTTCCGCTGCACCGGCTGCTTCTGACGCTCTCGGAAGCCCTGGATTGCGTACATCCCTCCGTGGCGGATCACCAGCACCGCGTGGCCTACATCAGCATCAGCATGTGCCGCGCCATGGGCATGGCCAACCAGGGATTGTTCGATGTGTTTCGGGCCGCCGTCCTGCACGACCTCGGCTTGATCCGGGTCGAAAACCGGCTGCTGGCCCTGCGCGACGGCCGGCTGGAGGATGTCGAATGGCATGGGGAGGCCGGGTTCGAGTTGCTCAAGGACAATCCCCTCCTGGCCCAGGCCGCCGAGGCCGTACGCTTCCACCACGAACCCTGGGCCTATGGCCGGGGAGCCGAGCACGACGGGCACCGGGTGCCTTTTGCAAGCCATATCCTTGTCCTGGCGGAGACTACCTGGAGCGGGCCATCGACCGAGAGGTCCACATCCTTGACCAGGCGAAGGAGATCACGCAGCGCATCACCCGGCTGGGTGAGGCGGAGTTCCACCCCGACTGTGTGGAGGCCTTGCGGGAGGTGGGCCGGAGAGAATCCTTCTGGCTGGACTGCGTATCGGGGCGAATTTACAGCGTGCTGCTGGACCAGGTCGCGGACTGGCCGCTGTTGACGATCAACGAGAAGACCATCGAGCCGATCGCGGAAATGTTCGCTCACGTGGTGGATGCCGCCAGCGGCTGGACGGCCACCCACACGGCCGGCGTTGCCGCCAGCGCGGTGGCCCTGGCCGAACGGCTGAACTTCTCGCCGCGAGAGCTGCTCCTGATGCGGGCCGCCGGATATTTTCACGATCTCGGGAAACTGACCGTGCCCAGCCACATCCTCGACAAGCCGGGCAAACTGGACCCCCGGGAATGGAACATCATGAAGGGGCACACCTACCATACCTTCCGCATCCTGAACACCATCGGGGGCATGCCGCAAATGAGCGAGTGGGCGGCCTTCCATCACGAACGCCTGGACGGCAACGGCTATCCCTTCCATCACGATGGCAAGGACCTGACCCTGGGCGCCCGGATCATGGCCGTGGCGGACGTCTTCACCGCCATCTCCGAGGACCGCCCCTATCGCCGGGGCATGCCGCGGGCCAAGGCCCTCTCCATACTGGATAACCAGGCCCGGCAGGGGGCGCTGGATGCGGACATCGTGTCGGTGCTCAAGGCAAACTACGACCAGATCGACGCCACACGCCGGGAGAAACAAGCCGTCTATGCCCGGACGCAGCAGCAACTGGCTCGCGTCATCGGCCAGCCCGCCACTGCCGCCAATCACGAAGGACGTCTGCAGCAGGCCCGTGCGTCGTCTTGAATTGTCGTCCCGTACAGAAATGAGGCCACATAAGCAGGAGATGAAATCATGCCTGAGTATCCTCTCTGCAGAGATTTTGGCGTTTCGCAGCAGGACGCGAAAACACGTTTGGCCTTCATGGACTTTGGACGGGCCGACCACCAACGGGCCCGGACACTGCGTGATATCATTGCCGCCAACATTGACCCCATAGTGGATGAGTTTTACGCGCATCTGATGAAGTTCGCCGAGCTGAAATCGTTTCTTTCCGACCGGCAGGTCCTGGCAAGGCTCAAGGGCGCCCAGAAACAGCACCTGTTGTCTATCGGCAAAGACCTTGACCATCTGTCCTACTACGAGAGTCGCCTGCGGGTCGGACAGATTCACGAGCGCGTGGGGCTACAGCAGAAATGGTACCTCGGGGCCGGCGTGATCTTTTTCAATATCATTGCGGCCAAGTTGAAAGACCCCTTCGCCGGCGACACGGACCAACTGGCCGCCCACCTGTGCACACTCAAGAAGCTTCTCACGCTGGACATCTCCCTGGCCGTGGAAACCTACCACCAGGCCACCACCCAACGGCTGGAGGGCATCCTGGGACAACTCAACGAGGCCCAGCAGACGCTCCAGCAGATCTCCCGCCTGGACGGACTGACCCAGATCAACAACCGGCGGTTCCTCATGGAAGCGCTGGAAATGGAGGTCTACCGCAGCCACCGTTTCGACCACCCGCTGTGCCTGGCCATTATGGACATCGACCATTTCAAGGTCATCAACGACACCCACGGCCATACCTTCGGCGACTTCTGTATCCAGACGCTGGTTCGCCACCTCAAGGATAACATTCGCCAGTCGGATATCCTCGGCCGCCATGGCGGAGAGGAATTTGCGATCGGGCTGGTGGAAACACACCTCGACGCGGCGCTTCAGATTCTCGAGCGAGCCCGCCTGGCAATCGCCCTGAAGACCATCGAACAAGATGGAAAATCCGCCACGCTCACGGTCTCGGTGGGCATGGCGGAACTGACCCCGGACGTGCAGGGCCTGGACGTGTTGATGCAACGGGCGGACGAGGCACTCTACCAGGCCAAGGAATCCGGCAGAAACCGAACCTGCGTCTGGGGACAGCAGCAGCAGTCCGTGGGGACCTCAGAGGCAGAGGACAATTGAGCGGGTGGCCGGACGGGGCATGCGGGGGACCGGACCGGAAATGCAGGACCGGCGAAAAAGCCCTCGCCCGAACCATTCATCCGCCGATCCGCGCGAACGATTACCCCGGAACAACCGATCGGCCCCTTGTGTGACGGGCACGTACATGCCGTGCTCCCAGGTGTCATTTTCTGGCCTCGCCGAGCATGGCCAGGTAGTTCTCGATCTTGCAGTAGTTGGTGATGCTGTTGGAGCTGGAGAGGATCACGCCGCCGCCGGGGTGGACCTCGTCGCGGACCCGGCCTACGGCGGCCCGGACTTCCCTTTCGCCGCCGCGGGCCAGGATGGCCTGCAGTTGGCCGCAAGAGTGAAGGATGACCGGCAGGTCGCGGCGGGAGGTCGGCCGGCCCATGATGGCGGTCATGATCCGGTCGTCGACGTGCAGTTCCATGGCCGTCATCGGCCGGCCCCGCTCGGTGAGCCTGAGTGCCCGGTCAATCCGCTGAAAGTCCGGCCGTTGTTCGTTCATGCCCTGCCCTCAGGGTGGTCGATAATATGAGGAAGGTCGCCAGAAAGGGCCGAGCATACGCCGGACGGCCGAGCCGAGAAGGCGAATTGGCCTCACGGCGGACTGGTCTTCTGACGCGGCGCTGTTACAATAATCTTTATGGGGCGAGAGTTCGCGGCATCGGAGCCATGGTGAAACTGGACGAGTTCAGCAGCGAAATTCTGTCGCGCGCCATCGAGGTTTACCTGGCCTCGGCCTATCCCTCGGGCAAGGCCTCCGAGGCGGTGCGCGAGAGGGCCAATCTGGCCTCGAGCCCCAACGGGGTGGCCCTGCTGGCCGACCAGCGCTTCGAGCGCGTGCCGGCCGGGGCCCCGGTCCACGAGGCCATGCGTTTTAACCTGCGGCTGGGCAACGACCGCTACCCGCACATGAAGCTGGGCATCGACCGCGTCTCGGGGAGTGAGGATTTTGTGCTGATGGTTGACACGCACGACAAGCACTTTGCGAAGATGGTCCAGCAGAGCGAACTGGCCGAGTACCGGTCCCTGCTGGACCACAACGACGCCTTGAAACAGTCGATCGAGCGGGCCTGGACCGAGGCCGGTCTGCCGACCTTTGAGAACTATCTGCGTAGCCACCTGGCCGACCTGCAGCGGCCGGGGAAGCCCGACACACGGTGAATCAGCCATGCCTCATCACTTGCGATTGACCCACAAACTGATCTTCCTGGTCGTCCTGACGGCCGGGGTCTCGGTCTGCGTGCCGAGCATGCTGGTCATCCGCCACAGCACGCGGACCATCGAACGTCACGTGAAGGATCTGGCCACCAGCGAAGCCCATCGCGGCGTGCTGGCCGTCAAGCAAGAACTTCGCGACAACTCTCGCCGGCTGATGGCCCTGTCGGAAGAACTGGCCCGCCTGGGCGACGATCCGACCAAGTGGGAAATCGCCGTCCAGCAGTGGTTCGCCGACAACGCCGATGCCCTGATGGTCGGCACCGACGGACGGGCGGCCCGGCCGTGGCACCACGTTCGTCAGGGCGGCCCGGTCCAGGCGCCGATTCCCCTGGCCGAGGGGGTGACGGGGCTGCAGCCCTACAACCAGGTGGGCATCGGTCTGGAACAGCAGGCCGACAAGACGGTGGCCCTGATCATCGCCGACCAGAAACCTCGTCGCCTGCCGCTGGTGGCCAAGTGGCGGATGAACCGTTTCAACGCCATACTGAAACAGATCCGCTTCCACCGAACGGGGCACGTCTTCCTGGTCAATCGCCGCGGCCTGCTGCTGGCTCACCCGCACCTGGCCGACGGACAGGGCAACCCGTCGCCTGCGGCGGTGGCGGCGGGACAGGACCTGTCGAACCTGGACCTGGTCCGCGACGCCTTCGTCCCCGACCGCAAGGCCCGCCTCCGCTACGACAGCGAACTGGGCGAGGTGGTGGTGGCCGCCTCGGTGGTCATCCCGGGGTTGAACTGGGCCGTCGTGGCGGAGGAACCCGAGCGGGAGGCCATGGCCGAGGTCGAGGGCATGAAGCAGCAGGTTCTGTTGTGGGGGTCGACCACGGGCCTGGTGGCGGTCCTGCTGGGCCTGGCCATTGTGGCCCAGATCACCCGCCCGCTGGAGTCGCTGTCGGAGGCGGCCATCCGCGTGGGCGAGGGCGACCTGACCCACCCGGTTGGTGTGGGCGCCCAGGACGAGATCGGCCAGTTGGCCCTGGCCTTCAACGAGATGCAGATTCGCCTGCGGGAGATGTACGAGAAACTGGAGCGCATGGTCGCCGAGCGGACACACGAGTTGCAGCAGACCACCGACTTCCTGAACAGCGTGCTGGACTCATCGACCGAGTACAGCATCATCGCCACGGACCTGCAGGGCACGATTCTGTCGTA
>JAACEH010000190.1 GCA_011682595.1 Anaerolineaceae bacterium | reverse complement strand
CGCCGGCCGAGCTGCCAGCCATCGAGCGGCGCCTCTGGCGGCGGTACTACGCCCTGGCCAACCGCGCCTACTTCGCCTCGCAGTTCGACGTGGGGTGTCTGTACGCCTACTCGGCCATTCGCCGGATGGAACTGGCCAACCTGATCACGGTGGTCGAGCTGATTCGATATGGGCTGTCGTCGCAGCAGGCCGGGGACCGCTTCCTGGCGCCCGAGGCCTGAGGAGGATTGTGCTCATGCTGATGCCTGCCCCGATGAAACGGGTCAACCTGTTTATCCTCGAAAAGGATGAACGGGCCGTGACCCGCGCCTTGGGGCAACTCCGCCTGATGCACCTGATGCCGGCCGGGGCCGAGTCGCAGGCGCCGTTGCAGCACCGGCCGCAGCAGGAACAGCACCTGGAGAGCAACCGCCGGTTGTTGCTGCAGATCGACCAACTCCTGGCGGCCCTCGACCTGCCGAGCGAAGGGCCCGAGGCCCAGTTGCCGCACAAGACGCCGAGCGAGATTGCCGACCGCCTGCGCGACATCGAAACGCGGGTCGACGAAATGAGCCGCCAGTTGCAGCGGTGCGACGACGGCCGCAAACGGATCGAGGAACTGCTCCGCAACCTCGAGGCTTTCGTCGGCCTGGGCGTGCCCATCGAGCGGCTCAACAACTTCTCGTTCCTGCACTTCGCCATCGGTTCGCTGCCCCGGACCTCGCTGGTCGAACTTGAGACCGAAGTCGGCGAGAACGTGGTGCTTCTGCCGCGAGATAAGTCCGAGGACCAGCAGCGGATTGTCGCCGTGACCAGCAAGAAGGGCCGCTTCGCCCTGGAGACAGCCCTGGAGAAGGCGGGCTTCGAGCCCCAGTCGCCCGGGGAGTCGATGACCGGCCTGGCCGAGCAGCTCACCGGTGACGCCGAGCGGCAGCTCGAGCGGCTGCACGTGCAAAGGGAAATGGCCGAGCGAATGCGCAACGAGCTGGCCGAAAAGTGCGGCCCCGAGCTTCGCGTCTATCACCGCACGCTGACCAACGAGAACCGCATCATCGAGGCCCGCGGCAACTTCGCCTACACCGACGCGGCCTGCTACATCACCGGCTGGGTGCCGGCCGACCAGGTCAACGAGCTGAGCGAGACGGTGCTCGGCAAGACAGGGGGCCGGGCGGCCATCGAGATTCTCGACCCGCCGCCGGACAGCGAGCCGCCCAGCAAGTTCTCTCAGCACCCGCTGCTCAGGCCCTTCTCGATGCTCGTGGCCGGCTACGGATTCCCGAAGTACCGCGAGATCGAGCCGACGCTCTTTGTGGCCATCAGTTTCCTGATGATGTTCGGCTTCATGTTCGGCGACGTGGGCCACGGGGCGGTGTTGCTGCTGGCCGGCCTGGCCATGAAGCTGAAGGCCAAACATCAGAAGATGCAGGACATCGGCGTCATCCTGATGGCCTGCGGCGTCTCCTCCATGACTATGGGAGTTCTGGTCAACAGCTACTTCGGTTTTCGCCCCTTGCGCGGCCTGATTGCCGAGCCCATCGAAAACGCCATGCCGATAATGACCTACTCGATCATCGGCGGCGCGGTCATGATTTCCATCGGCCTGGTTTTCAACATCATCAACCGGCTCAGGGCCAGGGATATCAGTCACGGCATTTTCGACAAGTTCGGCCTGGTCGGGGCCGTGATATACTGGGTCGTACTCTGGGCCGCGGCCAAGGTGGCCGTCAGCGGCTTCGATAGCGTGCCCGTGAAATCGCTGCTGGTCTTCATCATTATCTGCATGGTCATGCTCTTTGTCCGCGAACCGCTGCTGATCTTCCTGAAGCGGCGCAAGGGCGAAGCCGCCGAAAGTCTGCTGGAAGCAACGATTACCGCCGGGGTGGAAATCATGGAGATCTTCACCACCTACCTGGCCAACACCATGTCCTTTATCCGTCTTGCCGCCTATGCGGTCAGCCACGCCGCGCTGCTGATGACGACCTTCGAGATGGTGAAGCTGGTCAGAGAAATCCCGACCGTCGGCGAACCGTTGAGTTGGCTGATGTTCGTTGTCTGCACCGTTATCATCATTGTCCTGGAAGGCCTGGTGGCCTCTATCCAGGCCGTGCGTCTGGAATATTATGAGTTCTTTGGGAAGTTTTTTTCCGGTATGGGGCGGGCCTACCGGCCCTTTGAGGCCGAGTAGGATCTTTAGCCGCAATTCTCTGGAGGCCTGGTACTATGAGATACTTGGTGATTCTGTTTGGCGTGATGGCCCTGGTGCTGATGCCGCTTGCAGCCCTGGCCCAGGAACACAAAGCGGCCGACCAGGCGGGGCCACAGGAGGCCGCCGTGGCCCAAACGCCGGGGGCGGAACAAGCGGAAAGTCCGGCCACCGTGTCCGGTCTGCCGCACGAAGATCGGGCCCTGGTCGCCGCCAGCCTGTCTTGCTCGATTGCGTTTATCGTGGCCGTCAGTATTCTCGGCGCAGCCTATGCCGTGGCCCACGTCGGCTCGGCGGCCATTGGGGCGGCCAGCGAAAAGCCCGAAATGATGGGCCGCAGCCTGGTCTTCGTGGCCTTGGGCGAGGGCCTGGCCATCCTCGGCATTGTTGTTGCGATCTTGCTCTACACGATCCTTAAGACGATGGTCTGACATGAAATTTCTATGCATCGGCGATCATGATACGGTCACCGGCTTCCGGTTCGCCGGAGTCGATGGTGTGGCCGTCGAAAGCCCCGGCCAGGCCCGGCGGGAGCTGTCCCGCGCCCTGGGCCAAAGGGAGGTCGGCGTGATTATCATTCCGGACCAGATAGCCGCCCAGTTGCAGAGCGAGATCAACGAGATCCGGTTCAGCAGAACCGAGCCGGCGATTGTCGAAATCTCGGGACCCGAAGGCCGACGCGAGGATCGCCCGCACCTGGTCGACCTGATCCGCGGAGCCATCGGCGTCCGGGTGTAAGGGACTGGAGCCGGGCTTCGGCGTAGATACGGAAGAAGACGAAAGTTATTATCATGACCCAGGCAAGCGACAAACTATATGACGAGGTGCTGGCCGATGCCCGCACCAAGGCCGAGCGCGAGCGGCGCCGCGGGCGGCGCGAGGCCGAGGCGATGACCAGGAAGATCGACGGCCAGATCAAGGCGGCCACCGAGAAGATCATGGCTGCGGCCCGGGCCGAGGCCGACTTGAAGCGCGTCCAGATCATGGCCACCGTCGAGATCGAGGTCCAGCGACGGCGGCGGGCCATGATGGAACAGGCCCTGCAGTCGGTGCACCAGGAGGCAGCCAAGCGGCTCAGCGAACTCCCGGACGACCGGTTGGCCGAACTTCAGCAACGCCTGGCCGTCGAGGCCGTCGAGCAGATTCCCGACGACAACCTGGAGCTGGCCCTGCCCGAGGCGAGCCACGAGTCGCGCGGAGCGGCCATGGCCGAGCGCCTGGCCGAGGAGGCCGACCGGCGACTGGACCGCAATGTCATCATCCGCCCGGCCGACCGCCCGGCCGAGATAACCGACGGCCTGGTGGTGCGCAGCGCCGACGGCTCGCTCGAAGTGATCCAGTCGCTCAGCGCACGGTTGCGCCGCATGTGGCCGGAGCTGCGGCTGGAGGTGGCCCGGCAGTTGTTCCCCGAACAGTTGGAAACGTCGCCGGCCCGGGAAACCAAGGAAGGCTGAAAAGAGCATGACCTCAACAGCACTCACCCATGGCGAGATCATCCGCGTTTCGGGCCCCATCATCACCGCCCGGAACATGCGAGCCGTGACCATGTACGAGGTGGTCGAGGTTTCCGAGTTGCACCTGATCGGCGAGGTGGTCCGCATCGTCGGCGACACGGCGACCATCCAGGTCTACGAGAACACCTCGATGGTCCGCCCGGGCGATGCCGTCTTCCGCACCGGCGGCCCGCTGTCCGTCAAGCTCGGGCCGGGCCTGATCGGCAACATTTACGACGGCATCCAGCGACCGCTGAAAGACCTCGAGGCCCACAGCGGGGCCTTCATCCAGAGGGGCGAGAAGGCCGCCCCCCTGGACCTCCGGAGGCGCTGGCATTTCGTCCCCACGGCCTCCCAGGGCGATTCCGTCGGACCCGGCGCGGTCATCGGCACGGTCCGCGAAACCGAGGCCGTCCAGCTGCGCGTCATGGCCCCGCCGACGGTGCAGGCCCCGGCCCGCATCCAGTCCATCGTCGAGGAGGGCGACTACACAATCGACCAGCCGCTGGCGGTGGTCCGGCAGGACGGCGGGACCGACCTGCCGGTGGCCATGGCCCAGAGCTGGCCGGTCCGCGAGGCCCGGCCGGTGACCCGTCGCCGGCCGGCCGACCGGCCGCTGGTGACCGGCCAGAGGATCATCGACACGCTCTTCCCGATCGCCGCCATCCCCGGCGGCTTCGGCACCGGCAAGACGATGACCCAGCACGCCCTGGCCAAGTGGTCCGACGCCGACATCATCGTCTACATCGGCTGCGGCGAGCGCGGCAACGAGATGACCGACGTGCTGACCGAGTTCCCCGAGCTGGTCGACCCGCGGAGCGGCCGCCCGCTGATGGAGCGGACCATCCTGATCGCCAACACCAGCAACATGCCCGTGGCGGCCCGCGAGGTCTCGATCTATACCGGCATCACCCTGGCCGAGTTCTATCGCGACATGGGCTACCACGTGGCGGTCTTCGCCGACTCGACCAGCCGCTGGGCCGAGGCCTTGCGCGAGCTGTCGGCCCGGCTGGAAGAGATTCCCGCCGAGGAAGGTTTCCCGGCCTCGCTGCCCAGCCGGCTGGCCCAGTTCTATGAGCGGGCCGGCATGGTCGAGCCGCTCTCGGGCGGCACCGGAAGCGTCAGCGTGGTCGGGGCGGTCAGTCCCCCGGGCGGCGACTTCGCCGAGCCGGTGACCCAGCACACGCGGCGCTTCGTCCGCTGCTTCTGGGCCCTGGACCGCCAACTGGCCGACGCCCGGCACTACCCGGCCATCAACTGGCTGACCAGTTACAGCATGTACCTGGAGGACGTCGAGCCCTGGTGGAAGGGCATCGACCCCGACTGGGCCGGCCTGCGCAACCAGGCCATCAACCTCCTTCAGCAGGAGGACAAGTTGCAGCAGATCGTCAAGCTGGTCGGGCCGGACGTGTTGCCGGACAGCCAGCGGCTGATATTGACCGTCTGTGAGATCATCAAGACCGGCCTGCTGCAACAGAACGCCTTCGATCCGGTCGACATGTACTCGACTCCGGCCAAGCAGATCAGCCTGCTGCGGGCCATGCTGCGGTTCTTCGAGCGCGGGCGCGATTTCATCGCCGGCGGCGGCACGCTGGCCGAGGTGCAGGGCCTGGCCATTATCCAGGAACTGGTGCGGGCCAAGAGCACCATCAAAAACGAGGATGAGGCGGGCCTGAAGCTTTTGGCGACCCGCGTTGAAAAGCAGTTCGACGAAATTGAAAGAAAGTAGCAGGCCATGACCTTGCGCGACAGAGCACTGACCTACGTCGGCACCGGCCGCATCGACGGCCCGCTGGTGGTGGTCGAAAAGCCGCACGACGTGGGCTTCGACGAGACGGTCGAAATCCAGGACCCCCAGGGCAACTACCGGCTGGGCCGCGTGCTGGAGATCGGCCGGGACGAGGCGGTCGTCCAGGTGCTCGAAGGCACCAGCGGCCTGTCGAACCAGTCCACCCGCGTGCGCTTCCTGGGCAAGACGCTGCAGTTGGCGGTTTCGGCCGATATGCTGGGCCGGATTTTCGACGGCCTGGGCCGCCCCATCGACGACGGGCCCGAGGCCCTGTCGCCTCACCTGAGGGACATCAACGGGGCCCCGATCAACCCCTACAGCCGCCGCTACCCGCGGGAATTCATCCAGACCGGGGTCAGCGCCATCGACGGCATGAACTCGCTGGTCCGCGGGCAGAAGCTGCCCATCTTCTCCGGCAGCGGCCTGCCGCACGACCGCCTGGCCGCCCAGATCGTCCGCCAGGCGACGCTGATCGGAGAGCAGACCCGGTTCTCAATCGTCTTCGGGGCCATGGGCGTCAAGTACGACGTGGCCCAGTACTTCATCCGCACCTTCGGTGCTGGCCAACGTGGCCCTGTTCCTTTCGCTGGCCTCGGCCCCGAGCGTCGAACGGCTGCTCACGCCGCGGGCCGCCCTGACCCTGGCCGAGCACCTGGCCTTCGACCTGGGCCGCCACGTGCTGGTGCTGCTGACCGACATGACCAACTATTGCGAGTCGCTGCGCGAGATCGGCACGGCCCGCGGCGAGATTCCCGGGCGAAAGGGCTACCCCGGCTATCTCTACAGCGACCTGGCCGAGATCTACGAGCGGGCCGGACGCATCAAGGGCTGCGACGGTTCGATCACCCAGATGGCCATCCTGACCATGCCCTCGGACGACATCAGCCACCCGGTGCCCGACCTGACCGGCTATATTACCGAAGGCCAGATCGTCCTGGAGAGGGAACTCTTCCAGCGGGGCGTCTACCCGCCCATCGCCGGCCTGCCCAGCCTGTCGCGTCTGATGAAAGACGGCATCGGCGAAGGCCACACGCGGGCCGACCATGGGCCGCTGGCCAGCCAGTTGTTTGCCGGCTACAGTTACGTCAAGCAGGTTCGCGGCCTGGCGGCGGTCATCGGCGAAGAGGAACTCAGCCTCCTGGACAAGCAGTACATGGAGTTCGGCAACGCCTTCGAGAGCGATTTCCTCGGACAGGGCGAGAACGAAAACCGCTCGATCGAGCAGACGCTCGACCTGGGATGGAAAGTGCTGAGCATGTTGCCGCGGAGCGAACTGCACCGGCTGAGCGAGGAGATGCTCGACCAGCATTACGACGCCCAGGGAAAAGTGGAGGTCGAGGAAGTGCCGCTGGGCGGCGACGCGCCGCTGGCGCCCCTGGTGCCGCCCGACCCCGAGGAGTAGGGAGTCTGGGGTGGCATGGTCCACGCGAAGCGTGGCCATGATCCGTGCCTACAGAGGTGAGGAACAATGGCCAAACTGGAAGTGCCGCCGACAAAATCGAAGTACCTGGACCTGAAGCGCGACCTGGCCAAGGAAGGGTTCGAGCTTCTCGACCAGAAGCGGACCATCCTGACCATCGAGCTGATGGGCCACCTGGACGCGGTCCGCAACATGGAGCGCGACCTGGACCCCCTGCTCCAGAAGGCCTACGGGGCGCTGAAGGAAGCGATTCTGGAGTCCGGCAGCGACGCCCTGGCCCGGCAGAGCCTGATCGCGGCGGCCGGTCACAACGTCGAGGTCCGCAGCCACCCGCTGATGGGCATCGCCCTGCCCAGCCTGTCGATCGACTACAAGCAGGTGCCGCCCTCGCTGGGCGCACTGGGCAGCAGGGCCCGGGTGGACGAAGTCGTCAAGCTCTTCACCGAGGTGCTCAAACTGGTCGGCCAGCTGGCCGAGTTGCAGAACCTGATTGTCCGACTGGCACGCGAACTGAAAAAAACACAGCGGCGAACCAACGCCCTGGAGAAGCTCTTCATTCCCAACTACACCGAGACGATCAAGTACATCAACGAGACCCTCGAAGAGCGGGAACGCGAGAGCGTGGTGATGATGAAAATGATCAAGGCCCGCCTGACCCGCCAGAAGGACCGCTAGGAGAACGACCATGGCCAAGAAAGCAATCACGCACATCATGGTGCTGGCCGACGGCAGCGCCCAGAGTTTCCGGGCCGCCGAGACGGCCATCGGCCTGGCCCGAGAGACCGATGCGCGTCTGACGGCCATCGCCGTCATCGACACCGAGACCCTGCGCAACCTGCTGACCTACCGCATCCTGGCCACCCAGGAGATGAGCGACTTCGAGGCCGAGCTGGAAACCAGTGCCCGCAAATACCTCGACCGCGTCCGGACCATGGCCCTGGACGAGAAGGTGGTTGCCGGCGAGGTGCTGGTCAAAGGGCCGTTTCACACCTCCGTGCTGGCCCAGCAGAAACAGTTGGAGGCCGACCTGGTGGTCCTCGGCGGCTTCAAGTCGAGCCAGGCCACCCGCGACCTGATGGCCCGCGAACTGCAAAGAATAATCGACGATTGCCCCTGCCCGGTGATGATGGTCAAGTAAGACCCGCACCCTGCCGGGGGGCCGCCACGTCTCGCACCGTCCCTATCCGGCTTCAAAGAATCCCAGGATCAGGCCGGCAGGTTGTTATAGTAGCGGTCCGGCCCGAACTTCCACTCCGTCGAGGTCGCCGGGCCGGCAATCTTCGCGGCAGGCCATGGCGGCGGCCACTCCGGCGGCTTCGCCCAGGGCGGCTGCATCGCCGGTCACCCGGTAGGAGGCGTGGGCCAGGTGGTCGCCGGAGATGCATCGCCCGGCCACCAGAAGGCCCTCGCAGTCGCGCGGCACCAGGCAACCATACGGAACCTGGTAGGGCGGCGTCTTCTTCAACTCCTGAAACTTGTTCGCGCCGTCGCCGTCGTAAGAGTGGATGTCGATGTTGAAGGTCACCTCGCAGATGCCGTCGTCGAACTTCCGACCGGCGAGAATCTCATCGGCCGTCAGGTAGTAGCGACCCAGGATGCGGCGGCTCTCGCGGATGCCGATCTGGCCGGCGAAGTGAATCAGGAACAGGTCCTCAAAGAGCGGGTTGCCGCTGGCCCGAAGCAGGTCAATGGCCTCGACGATCAGCCGACGGCCTTCGGTCTCACCGCGGGTGATCGAGGTCGCGTCGGTCGCGTCAAGATGATAAAGGTGCGTGGCCATGAAAATCGCCACCCCCGGCGCACCGGGCTGAGCAAAGAGGTACGGGCCGTGATAGCTCAGCTCGCCACCCGCGGCTGCAACGGCATCGAGAATCGTTTTGGGAAAGACCGTCTCTCGGGGCGCGCCGCCGACCAGGGCATAGAGCGTCGCCGGCTGGCAGGCCCCGTCGCCGGGGCGGCCCATCTCGAACGCACAGCCCGCCCGGGCAGCCACGTCGCCGTCGCCCGTGCAGTCGATGACCACCCGGGCCCGGGCCACCTGCGGACCGCTCTTGGAGTGCAGCACCACGCCGCACACGCGACCGTCCTCGACAACCGGATGACCGACCATCGTGTGGAGCTGCAACTGAACCCCCGCCTCGGCGACCAGCCGGTCCAGCAGGTGGGCCAGGTGCCCGACGTGGTACATGAAAACGTCCGGGGCCCGCCAGAGGTTGGCCCAGCCGTGGGATTCCATAGCGCCGTGAATCTCGCGACTGAGGCCGCGCTTGTTCGCCGCGTCGAAAAAAGGCGTCACCAGGCCCATCGTCCAGAGCCCGCCGAGCATGGCCTGCCGTTCGACAAGCAGCGTCCGGGCCCCGCTCCGCCCGGCGGCCAGGGCCGCTCCCAGCCCCGCCGGTCCGCCGCCGCAGACCACGACGTCGAACTCGCCGAGGGAAGGAAGACGGCTCGTTTTGTTGTCACTGTCGGCGGTCATTGGGCCATCCTCTTGTTGTGCAGCGAATCTTCTATTGGAATTGCGGCAACCATGCGGCCTCGGCCTCGAACATCTGGTCGACCATCTCCTGGATTTCCTGCAGCGAACAGACGGCTGCGGTCAGCG
>JAACEH010000189.1 GCA_011682595.1 Anaerolineaceae bacterium | reverse complement strand
ATGTTCAGCCGCACCTGGAGCTCCTCGACCGGCAGGTCCAGTGCCAGGCACTCGCAGGCCCCCATCCGGAAGGCCTGCACGCGGTCCTGCAGGGCGAGGTTTTCTCCGATAGCGACCATCGGCAGGTGGGTCGCGGCCAGGGTTTCGCCGACCAGTTGCAGGATGCTCCAACTGGTGGGATCGTCGGTGCGGACCTTGATCAGCACCAGGTCGATGCGGCGGATGTCCGGAAACTGGAACAGTGCCCGGGGATCGGTTTCGACGGTCAGCAGCCAATGCTGCGACTCGACGGCCTCGGCAATCGCTTGCGGCGGCTGGTCGCGGTCGGAAATCAGCAGAATGTTTTTCATAAACGGGGTTGCTCCCGACCGTTGCCGTGCTGCCCCTCCCCTGCGGCGCAGGCGCACTGGGGGCGTGGGCGGTCCTCACTTGATACATCGAGCGCCGAAGGCCCGGCGGTTCAGTAAAAATCGGCAGCCCCGCCCCCGGCGGCGGCCCCGCGGCCCCGGGAAAAGCTGTGCCGGCGGCATTGACACGGTGGGCGCAAGTGCGGACAATGAGGGCAGGAAACAGGTCGGGCCATGAGGAAGTTCTCGAAGGATAATCACGGCCTGGTTTCACCAGACCGTGGCGCCCGCGAACAACGCGAGCGGGTCACAGGCTTGTCGTGACAACCTAACTAAAAAGGGAGGACTGTCGTGAGAAGAGTGATCGTTGGTGTGATGTTGCTGTCGTGTGTGTCGCTGGCGACCGGTTGTGTGAGCCGCGCGATCAAGGAAGGCTTCGGCGCCGCCAGGGGAGCCAAGGGGGTGGCCACGGTCAGCAAGCCTTTTGTGGGCGGGGCGGCGGGGGGGGCGCTGGGGGTTTTTCGGCGGTTCGTGGTCGAGCCGTTCAGCGACGAGTCGCCCAGTCCTGTGCCGCGGGAAGTCAACGCCCGTCTGCCGCGGTATGTGGCCAGGATGCTGACGGACAAGAAGATCCCCAGCACCGCCGGCGGTCGCACGCTGACCATTCGCGGCGTTTTTCTCTACTACGAGGAGTCCGGCGGCGCGACCTCCCAGGTTTTCGGTCCCTTTGAGGAGGTCATCGCCAAGGTCCGCTTCTACGACGGCCGCAAGCTGATCGGCGAAGCCATATGCGTGGGCCGCACCACCGAGAGCGTCAACATGGGCCCCGACAAGAAAGCCCAGGGATTGGCCAAGGCGATTGTGGACCTGATCGACAGGCACTATCCGAAGGGCGAGTAAAAGGCGGGGCGGAGCTTGCCTCCAATGGGTGGTTAAAGCAACTGATCGCAGGGCCGGTCGGAGAGATACATCGCCGACCGGCCCTGTTGCTTCGCCGGCGGGCCACGGGCCGGCCGAAAGGCCAGCCATGCCCCCCTCCTGTCCCCCAGTTTGTTTATTCTGGTGTCAGGGGCACGTTGCCATTTGGCAACATTGTAGCCATCAGCCATCATAACCCGCAGCGCCCCTAAGCGACATGCCGGCCGCCAGTTACGCAGCCTCGGGGCGGCCTGGCCAGCCCCGGCGTTGACTGGCGGCAACATGCGGGCACGGGTTGCCGTCGAACGGTTTTTCAGGCGGCGTTTGTAACTGCCCTTGTCACAGACACTTGCGAGACGTTCCGACGAAGCCCCGCCAAGTGGGTCGACTGGCACAGCATTTGCGTTATGTTATCGCATGTATTAAGTTTGACCTTGTCGTACGTTTCTGTCCCCTCCGCAGTTTCTTCGATTCACTCCGCAGGAAGTTGCCGCACAGACATTCAGATCTGTGACACATCAGCGTGTCGCTAATTGCTCGCTTGGCTGCGCAGCGGCAAAGGTGGACGCTCGCGTGAGTGTTGCCACCGGAGGATTGAGCTTTTTGTGGGCGCCCCGAAGCGGGGGCAAAAGTAAGGAGGGAATGTTATGAAGCGCTTACTTGTTGGTGCATTGGCTGTATGTCTGCTGGCCACGGTGGCCCAGGCCGATTACATTAATTTGCCGATCAAGTGGTCGCAAACGCCGTGGGACCCTGACGGCATGGACTGGCCGAGCGACCACACGGCGGGAACCTCGGGTATTGACGACGGCCCGGTGGTGGCCGACGATTTTATCTGCGACAGTCCGGACCCCATCGTCGCCGTCCGCTGGTGGGGCAGTTACATCGGCGAAAAAGACCCTCGCCAGGACGGGTATACCGGCCCCTTTGACATCAGCTTCCACAACTCCACCGACCAACATCCGTTCAGCATTCCGGCCGACCTGATTGTTCTTTACACGGTGGAAGCCCAGGAGGTGTTCGTAGGCATCGACGTCACCGGCGAGCCCGTCTACCGCTATGACGCCGACCTGCCGGAGCCGTTCGACCAGTGGCAGTACTCCCAAATGACAGGCGGAGCCGCGGGACTGTTCAACGTCGGGGAACTGTTCATCGACATCGACAAGCCGACCGGCGAAGAGTGGGGCTGGCACGAAGTGGTGCCGCCGCACCCGATACTCGACTTTGCGGTTACCGGGGCAGGTCACCTTGGACCGTGGACGAGCCTTGACACCGACATGGCCTTCGAGCTGATGACTATTCCCGAGCCGGCCACCATGGGCTTGCTGGGCCTGGGGCTGGCCGCGATGGCGCTCAAGAGACGCCGCAAACGTCAGTAGCGTCCCGGCCAGGGATGACCTCCGGCAGACAGGGGCGGTCGCGCCAGCGCGGCCGCCTCTGTTGCATTGTGGGTGACGCCGGGCGCCACTGCTTGGCCCGAAGGACAAGCAGCGCGATGGTCCGGGGGCATGGGGTCACGGCTTGTCCCGACTTCGTCGGGGCCAAACCGTGGCACCCGGCGCCCGCCCGGATTCCCGGGGGCGGCCGAATTTGCTTGAATCCCTCGACGCCTTCTGATATTATTCCCGGTTCCCGGCCTGCCGGAGACGATGATCGTCAGGTGCAAGGGGTTGTTTTGGCCCCGAGAAGGCCGGATTTCACGAAGTCAGAGCGACTGGTATCGGAGGAGCACCGTTGGCCGTCAAGATTCGAATGAAGCGCTTTGG
Source organism: Anaerolineaceae bacterium (assembly GCA_011682595.1). The sequence continues at coordinate 1,433 of JAACEH010000189.1, read as the reverse complement.
CCGCACACATCGGCCTTTTTACCGTATCAATGCCGTCGATTCCCGCGCTCCACGCGACGGGCGGGTGATCGAGGAGCTGGGCTCCTACGACCCCCACGCATCCGACGACAAGAAGGTCAAGCTGAACGTCGAGCGCGTGCAATACTGGCTCAGCGTCGGCGCCCAGCCGAGCGACACGGTTCGCTCGTTCCTGAAGAAGGCCGGCCTGCTGGAGAAGGCCGCCAAGTAGCCGCCGACCTGGCGCGACCTTAACGATGCCCGTTGCCGCGACCTGCGCTCGGAAGAGGTCGCGGTTTCTTTTTGTCGGGAGCACGAGGCATGTCGCTGCGGATCGACATCCTGACCCTTTTCCCGGAGATGTTCCCCGGCTTCGCGGGCCAGAGCATGATCCGCATCGCCCGGGAGAAGGGGCTGCTGGAAATCCACACGACGAACATACGCGACTTCAGCCACGACCGACACCAGAAGGTCGACGACACACCCTATGGCGGCGGGCCGGGCATGGTCATGAAGGTTCAGCCGGTGGTCGATTGTATCGAGGCGGTCGTCCAGCGCGATCGCCGCCGCGGACCGGTCATCCTGATGACGCCCCAGGGCCGGGTCTTCAACCAGGCCCTGGCCCACGAACTCACCGAGCGCGAGCGGCTGATCCTGGTCTGCGGCCACTACGAGGGATTCGACGAACGCATCCGCGGCTTCTGCGACATGGAGGTCTCCATCGGCGACTACGTGCTCTCCGGCGGCGAGGTGGCGGCCATGGTCGTCAGCGACGCGGTCTCGCGGCTGATCCCCGGCGTGCTGGGCCACCAGGACTCCCCGCACGACGAGTCGTTCGCCGACGGCTACCTGGAGTACCCGCAGTACACCCGCCCGGCGGAGTTTCGCAACATGAAGGTGCCCGACATCCTGCTCAGCGGTCACCACGCCCAGATCGACCAGTGGCGCCGCGAGCAGGCCCGCCAGCGCACCAGAGAGCGGCGGCCCGATCTGTAGATCTGTAAGGGCTTGCTCCGAGACGCAGCCGTGCCACACAATCGCCAGGTGGTTCGGTGCCAGGTGCGCGACTGCCTTTTTCCATTGAATTTCCGGCCCCATGAGGATATTTTAGTGGTTTTCCTTCGCCTGGTTTGAGGCCACAGGGGACTTGCCCGACCTGGCATGACCGGGCACCGGGAGCCCACAAGCAGGACCAGGGACAATCGCTGGAGGCGGCTATGGAAGCGGCAACGCAGAAAGCGGCAACGCTCATCGAGGCCTTGAGCTACATCCAGCAGTTCCGCGACAAGACGGTGGTGGTCAAAGTGGGGGGCAGTTTCCTGGACGACCAGGCCGCCCAAAAGAGCGTGCTGACGGACATCGTCTTCATGCGGACCGTGGGCATCCACCCCATCCTGGTCCACGGCGGCGGACCGGCCATCAGCCGGGCCATGGAG
>JAACEH010000188.1 GCA_011682595.1 Anaerolineaceae bacterium | reverse complement strand
CGGAAGCAGCGCCTGGGGGGCCATCTGCCGGCCGTAACATATTGCTACAGCGACACTTAGGGCGACGCCCCGCGTTGCTGGCCAAAAGTTGGCGGAATGTTGCCTCCACTTGGTTTTGGTATCATACTTATGGTGTGGAGTGGCAGGGTTTGACTGGAGCTGAGGGGAAAGGTTGCAGGTGGCTCCGGATGGGACTGGAAGCGGACAACCCGGCTACGGAAGGCTTGCAGTGAGCTTTGTCGAACTGCCGGACATGTCAAGTCGGCACATACAAATCGATAGGCCTTTTTAAGGAGGAGGAGGCGCTTTAGCGAGAAAAGCACTTGTGGTTATTGTGCCCATAATGACTAATCACGTACTTTTTTGGAAGAAGGGAGCGGAAAATGAAGATGATGAAATTCGTTGCATTGCTGGTTGTTTGTACGTTGTGCGCCACGGCCCAGGCGGATCCGATCGTCAACGGTGATTTTTCCAGCGATTTTGCCGGCACCGCCGACAGCATATTCTCAGGGGATCTGGGTGGCGACGGAACTCCGATTGACGACGGCTGGATTGTCAGTACTACTCGTTGGGAGGTCACAGGCGGCGACGAGGCTTCACGAACCACCACCAACCAATACGGCCAATACGGCTTCGGGCAGATCGTTACCAACCCGGGCGGCGACTATGACAATGGCAAGACGGTGACATTCAGTTTCGACTACGATTTCGCCGGCGGCAATCTTGGTCTGGACTATCGTCTGTACGGCATCACCGGCGCGGGAGACTGGCTTAAATACGGCTCCTCTTTAGACCGTCTTAGTATTGGTGTAGCGGACAGCGGCGATATTGGAGTCGGAATCGGCAATTACAGCATTTACGAATTGGATGCCGGTAACATCGGCACGGTGAGTGCCGGCTCACACTCCGCTGACGTCGTGCTGGGAAGGCAATACAATTACTTCGGGGTGGTGTTCACAACCGACATAGACGAGGGCGACCGCGTGACGATCGATAGCGTCGCACTTACCGCCGTTCCCGAGCCGGCCACCATGGCTCTGCTGGGCCTGGGCATGGTGGGCCTGGTGCTGCGTCGCAAGAGGAAGTAGCTCGTGTAGTTATGTAGGGTGGGTGAGCCGTCAGGTTCACCCACGCGGACCGCTTGGTAGTGAGCCGGCCGCGGCTCTTTCCCTTCTCTGCTCGCGGCCGGCTCATTCGTTGATGGGTGGCATGGTCCACGCTTGCGTGGCCATGAGCGATTGACTATCATTGGTGGGTGGCATGGTCCACGCTTGCGTGGCCATGAACAATCCACTATCATCAACCCATGCCCAACCCCGACCCGCATGCCTTCACTCACCGTCGTCGCTATGAGGGCTTCGGCCATGCCCGATACCTGCCCTTTTCCTGCTTCCGGAATCGTCCTTTCCTGGCCGCCGACCGCGCAATAGGATAGTGCACCGAGGCCCTTCGAGCCGCCCGCGAAAAGGGGCTGTTCGACCTCTGGGCGTGGGTCATCATGCCCGAGCACGTTCACGTACTGGTGTTGCCACGGCCGGGAATCACGGTCAGCCGCATCCTCAGCGGCATCAAGCAGCCGGTCAGCAAACGCTCACCTGGTGTACGTGCGCCGCGAGCGACCGGACGGCCTGAAAGTGATGGCCGACTCTCAGCCCGGCGGGCGGACGTCGTATCGTTTCTGGCAACGCGGCGGAGGGTATGACCGAAACATCTGGACGCCGGATGAGATTCGCGAGAAGATTGGCTACATCCACGCGAATCCGGTGCGCCGGGGATTGGTGGAGCGGCCCGGCGACTGGCGATGGTCAAGTTGGCGAGCCTGGACGACGGGCTCTTGTTTGCCTGTGCCCATCGACCGGCGGAGTGTGCCGACATTGTCCGGACGATAACTCATCATGGCCACGCAAGCGTGGACCATGCCACCCTTACTCGACTCGACTTTCTCGCCCTCCGGACCGTCGGGCCTGTTGACCAGACCTACTCGGCTTCCGTTTTGCTGCGCAATCATCTCTCGAAGGCCTTGACCTGCTCGGCGAAGGCCTCCAGGCGGACCTCCAGTGAACTGTCCTTCTGGCCGTCGTAGGCGACCGACAGAATCGGCAGGTTGTCCAGGTCCCGCCGCAAACGCTTGAGCATCCCGGCCACGATGTTCCCCGGCATGCAGGTGAAGGGCATCAGGTTGACGATGCCCGCGGCCCGCCGGCCCGTGGACGGGTGGCCGTGCCGGGCCATCTGGACCGCCTTGCCCAGGCTGAGGACCGCCTCGCCTTCGAAGGAGTCGTGAATGTACGGGTTGCCCAAAGCGACAACCTGGCCGGTCTCGGCCTCGACAGGCTCGCCGATCAGGTCGGCCATGGGACGTTTGATGCGCCGCTCGTCCCTCCGCTGCACCTTCTCCTTGACCCAGGTGCCGAGCCAGAGTCGCCATTGTCCGCGGCTGCGCGTGCGGCGCTTGCGGGTCCAGTTGGTGTAGTAGATCCACTCGGCGAAGCTGGCCAGGTCGACTTCCAAGCCCAGGTCCTCGAGGCGACCGACGATCCCCTGGTTGCTGAAGGTGTGGCTGCGGACGTAAATCTCGCCCACTATGCCGACCAGCGGGCGGCGACCGTTGCCGTTTGTCTCGACTGCACGGAACCGCTCGGCGCACTGGGCCATCACCGGCGGCACGGGCTTGCCGTTCTCCAAGGCCCGTTCGACGGCCTTCAGGCAGGTGCGATAAACGGCGTCGGTTGTGCCGGACTTCGTTTCGTACGGCCGCAAGGCGTGCCGGGCCTTGAGCAAGGCGTCGATGGCCACGATGCCGCACCAGGCCGGTCGCGTCGGGTCGCGGGGCAGCTTCTTGAAGTCCTCGTAGAAACTTTCGCCCTGGTTCGGGCTGACCACCGGCACGTTGGGGTACCCGGCCTCGGCCAGGATCAGGCGGTGCAGTTTGCTGTACATCCCGAAGCGGCAAGGCCCGGTGCCCGAGGGCATGAAGAAGGCCATGCGCTCGGGGTCGGCCTCCGGACGCTTGAGCTCTCGGAGCATGTCGCCCGCGGTGACGATGCAGGGCAGGCACTCGCGGCCGCTGGTGTGGCGGCGGCCCAGGGCCAGGCTCTCCTCGTCGCTCGGCGGGATGACTTCGGCCTTGAGGCCGCTGCCGCGAAATGCCGCCGCGAAGGCATAGGCGTGATCGCACATGTGCGGCACCAGCAGAACCCGTCCGTTGCCCGCACCTGGTGCGGGGAAGATCCGCCGCCGCGGCTCGGCCGCCTGAGGTCCGGCCCCGCGCAGAGAGTCGACGAAGGCCTCCAGCCGCGTGACCAGGCCGGCCGGGGCGCTGTGCTCGTCGATCTCCAGCGACAGGAACGCCCGGCGGCCCATCGCCTCCTGGAAAAACCGTTTCAGAAACGAGTCGGGACCGCAGCCGAAATTCGAAATGTAAACCGCGCCGAGTTGCGGCCGCTCGCGAATCACCTCGGCGGCGCGGACCACCCGTTGCCCGTATTTCCAGTAGAGGTTGTGCCAATCGTCGCCCAGGTCGAACCGCCGCAGGTCGAGCATGTCCATCGGAACGGCCAGCAGGCCGACGGCCTTCATGCGGCGAGCCACGTCGAGGTTCGTCCCGGCGTCGCAGGTGTTGTACGGCCGCCCGACCAGCACGGCCAACTGGGCGCCCTCGGGCGGCGAGGCCAGAACCTCGCGGCCGCGGGCCAGGCAGGCCGTCTCGAATTCTCTCTGAGCACCGACCGCGGCATCGAGGGCGGCGTCGATTTCCTCAGGCCTGACTCCCAGCGTCTTGCCCCAGGCCGCCAGCCGATCGCGGGCCGCGGCGTAGCCTTCTTCGAAGTCGACCACCGGCCGCAGCACCTTCACGCTCGAGGCCGTCAGGCCCAGGGCCGATTCCACTTGGTAGGGCATGGTCTGAACGTAGGGGCAGAGGTGGTTGTAGGTCTGGCTCTGGTGATCGCGGGGCAGGGCGATGACACTGGGCAGCAAAATGGCGTCCACTCCGTGGTCGACCAGCCAGCGAGCGTGCCCGTGAGCCACTTTGACCGGGAAGCAGGTCTGCGACAGGACGCTCTCGACGCCGGCCTGGATAATCGAGGCCTCGGAGGCCGGCGAAATAACCGTTTCGTAGCCCAGGCGTTCCATAAACGTCCGCCAGAAGGGCAGCAAACCGTGCAGCACCAGTGCCCGCGGAATGCCGACCACGCCGCGCGGGGCGTCGCCCAACTTTGACCTGATGGGGCCGGAGCAGCTTTGCGCCTCGGCGTTGGCGGGCAGGCCGAGCAGCAGTCGCTCGCGCTCGGCCAGCAGGTCGGGCCAGCGGTCGCTCGGCTGAGGGCCGTGGCCGGTCTTTTTGTTGTAACGATCGCAGCGGCTGCCATAGCACAAGGGCGGCTCGCCCTCGATCCGCACCTCACGAATGTCGCAGTAGTTCGAGCAGGCCTGGCAGGTGAAGCTGCGGACCTTGTACGGCCGCTCGGCCAGATCGAATCCGCGAAAGGTGGTCTCGGCGTACTGGCCGTCGCGATGGGCGTCGCGCACCAGCAGGGCCGCTCCCAGGGCGCCGGTCACCTCGTGGTGCGGCGGCACGGTAATGCGGCGCCCCGTCAGTGCGGCAAAGGCCGCGGTCACCGCCCGGTTGAAGGCCGTGCCGCCCTGGAAGAGGATGTGCTCGCCGATGCTCCGCCTGCCGACGACGCGGTTCAGGTAGTTGGCCACGATCGAGTAACTCAGCCCCGCCACGAGGTCCTCGAGGTCCGCCCCTTGCTGCTGGTGATGGACGACGTCGCTTTCCATGAAGACGGTGCACCGTTCGCCGAGGCGAATGGGGCTGCCACTGGCCAGGGCCAGCCGCGCGAACTCGTCCTTGATGCTGATGCCCAGCCGTTCGGCCTGTTCTTCCAGGAAACTCCCCGTCCCCGCGGCGCAGACGTGGTTCATCTCGAAATCGACCACCACGCCGTCCCTCAGGCGGATGTACTTGGAGTCCTGTCCGCCGATCTCGAAGATCGTATCGACCGACGGATCGACGGCCGTCGCGCCACGGGCCTGGGCGGTGATCTCGTTTCGCACCAGGTCGGCTCCGACGATGTCGCCGGTCAGGTAGCGGCCCGACCCCGTGGTCGCCGCCCCGAGGACCGTGACCCGCCCGGACCACTCCCGGCCAAGTTGCCTGAGCCCCGAACGAACGGCCTCGATGGGCCGACCGGCGGTCATCAGGTAGAGCTTGGCCACCAGGCGGCCGTCGGCGTCGATCAGCACCAGGTTGGTCGAGATGCTGCCGACGTCCAGGCCGAGGTAAACGTCAAGCCGCTGCCGGTCAGGCACATCGGCAACGGTCGAAGGCATATAGCCCGCCGGTTCTTCCAGCGGCGCGAGGCGCGAGGCCGGCGGGTCGCGATGGACGAGCAATTCCTTCAGCGCCGTCTCATCGATCACCAGCGGGGGCGGCGAATCAGAGTCGGCCGACTTCTGCAGGAGCAGGGCCGCCCCGATGGCCGGCAGGCGGTCGTGATGTTCGGGCACGGCGAACTGGTCGCCGTCCAACTCGAACACCTCGCCGAAGGCCCGGACCATCCCGGCGTTGGAGGCCACGCCGCCGACCAGGGCGATGGGTGTCCGCAGGTCGCGGCCGCGGGCCAGGGTGGCCTTGAAGTTGCGGGCCATGCCGAAACAAAGCCCGGCCACGATGTCGTAGTCCGGAACGGCCTGTTGCTGGAGATGGATCATATCGCTCTTGGCGAAGACGCTGCACCGCCCGGCCACCCGCGGCGGCTTCTCGCTCCGCAGGGCCATACGGCCGAACTCGTCCTCGATCCGCAGGC
>JAACEH010000187.1 GCA_011682595.1 Anaerolineaceae bacterium | reverse complement strand
CCTCGGCCTCGATTTCGTCCTTCATGCCCTTGAGGCCCTTCTTGAATTCGACGATGCTCTGTCCGAGGCTGCGGCCGACCTGAGGCAGACGCCGGCCGAACAGCAACAGGCCGACCAAGGCCACCACAACCAACTCCCAGCCGCCGAAACTCCATGCCAGGACGTCCATGCCAGATCCTCCCCAATAAATGACTGAGTCCAATTATAGGAGGCCGGGCCGACGGCGACAACGCAAATCCGGGCCGTCCGGCAAGGGTCGCTCCTTCGTGGTCACACACACCGTGACCACGGCACCCGCTTGCTGCCCGGCGCGAGGCGGTCGAAAACTGGTGGAATGGCCCGGCGGGAGGCTTAGAATGGAGCGGATGAACCCTAATTGCGACATGCTCCGGATCAGTTCGGCCGGGCTGCTCCTGACCTATTGGTGCAACGCCCGGTGCGGGCACTGCTACTTGTCCTGCAGCCCGGACCGCACCTCGTGGATGAACGTCGAGGACGCGCGGCGGCACTTCCAGGCTCTGGCCCGCCTGGGACTCGACCCGTCGGGCGTTCACATCGGCGGCGGCGAACCGTTCGGGAACTACCCCCTGCTGCTGGAGGTGGTGCGGGCGGCCGGTGAGGCGGGGTTGGGCGGGGTCGGCTACGTCGAGACCAACGGCTACTGGGCGACCGACGCGGAGGTCGTGCGGCGCCGGCTCGGCGAGTTGGGCGAGGCCGGCATGCAGCGGATCAGCATCTCGGCCGACGTCTTTCACCAGGAGTTTGTCGATCCGCAGCGGGTAACGCTGCTCTGGCAAGCGGCCCTGGAGGTGCTCGGCCAAGGCGGCCTGAGGGCCCGCCGCTGGCAGTTCCTCAAGTCGCCGACTGACCTGCGGTCCGCGAGCGCCACGGCGCGCCGGGCCGCATACGCAGAAGCGCTGTCGCGGCACGATGAGCGAATGACCGGTCGGGCGGCCGCGGAGCTGAGCGGCCTCGTCGAGAGGTTTCCGGCCGAGACCTTCCGCGAACAGAATTGCGCCGCGGGACTTCGCGACAGCGGCCACCTGCACATCGACCCTTCGGGCTACATCTTTCCGGGAACCTGTGCCGGGCTGCTTCTCGGGAAGGCCTGTTGCGGCCGGTCCGCCGACGAGGTGCTGGCCGCCCCGCGAGGACCACTCTGGCGGCTGCTGGTCGAGGGGGGGCCGGGGGCTTTGTTGGGCGAGGCGCTGCAACTCGGATATCGCCAGGCCGACGGCGGCTACGCCGACAAGTGCCACCTGTGCACGAGCCTGCGGGCCTTTCTACTCAACGAGAACCGTTTCCCCGACGAGATCGGCCCGGCGGCCCTTTACGACAGCCGGTGAGTATCCGTTGCAGCGGGCTCGGGACGGTTCAGACGGCGAGCGCTTCGTCGAGGGTTTCGTATACGGCGAACAGTCGGTTCAGTTGGGTGGTGGCCAGGATGTCGGCGATGCGATCCTGAGGCCCGGCCAGGCGCAGAAACCCCCCGGCGGCCTCGGCTTCCTGCTCGGCGCTGATGAAACAGCCCAGGGCGTCGCTGCAGATGAAGTCCATGCCGGTCAGGTCACAGATGATGCGCTTGCCTGATGTTTCCAGGGCCCGCTCGAGCGCTTCGCGAATCGAGTTGACCGAGAAGACGTCGGCATCTCCGGCGAAGTGCACGACCACGGCGTTAGCATTTTCTTCCGTACTGATGTTCATTGTGGTCCCCCAGCCAAGAAAGCGCTCACTTGTTCTTCTTCACCAGTGTCACTTCGGTTCCACAATCGCTATAGGTTACCTCGTCCATGTAGGCTCTCATCAGCATAATGCCGCGGCCGCGCGGCTTGCTCAGGTTTTCTTGCCTGGTCGGGTCCGGCACCTTGGCGGGATCGAATCCATGGCCCTCGTCTTTGACCGTGATCCGCGCCCGGTTGTTGTTGATGTCATACTTGACAACAACCGAGCGGTTCGGGTCAAAGCAATTGCCGTGCCGGACGGCATTGATCAGCGATTCTTCCAGGGCCAGGCGGATGGCGAAACAGCAATCGCTGCCGAACCCCGCCTCGGTTACTTTCTGCAGAATGAAGTCCTGCACATGGCGGATCTCCTCCACCACGGACGGAATTCGCAGCGTTTGGTTGGTGCGTTCCATGCTTTCGTGCTACCTGTTCAATGTCCCAGGAGTGCTGCGTCAAGCCATCAAACCCGGAGCCTTCGAGTGCGGATCACATGCAGGTTTCCGAGAGAATATTATCCCAACACAGTGGCCAAGTCAAGCCGATTCGACGGCCCGCGCCGTCACGGGCGTACGTCAAGATTGTAGGTAAAGTCAAGTAGATCTGGTCAACAGGCCCCGACCCCGACGGGGGTGGCATGCGTCGCTGGCGACGCATGTTCCGTGGTTCCACGACATGGGCTGGCAAGCAGCCCATGCCACCCCGCCGCATGAAAAATCCACCTACAAACGTGACGTGCACCCTGCCGTCACGGCGGCCGTGGCGGGGGATTACCATGCCGTGGCCTGAAAAAACTTCGAGCCGGCCATGTGAAAGGGCGGCTTGAAGTTGGCCAGCCCCGGGCCGTCGAGGCGCTGTTTGGCGCCGAGAGCGGGCATCCACAGCAGGTGCCCCCGACATCGGCAGTCCGAAGCTCCGAAGCCGGGGATGATTCGCCGCACGTTCGCCCGGCGGGCCAGGCGGTCGGCGATTCGGCACTCGGTCAGGTCCGCCTCGCCCAGCACGAAGGCCCCGACCGCAGTGGCCGCCGGAAACAAATAGTCGATGTGCCAGCGGCGAGGTTTGCGGCGGCGCATGTGCCGGGCCAGCCGGGCGAAAAGATTACGTTTAGCGCGGCCGACGTAGATGGCGAAACCGGGCTCGACGTGAACACCGCTCAGGCGGCCGGCCCGCAGGTAGAGCCGCCGCGGCAGGTACAGCAGCAGGCAGTAGTGCCCGCAATCGCTATCCGGCCATCGTGGAGGTCGAAGTGAACTTCGCGCCATTATCGGATCACCCTGGTACGAACCACGAGCAACAGCAGGGCCAGTATAGCAAAGGCCGGCCACAAGGCAAACTCCGAAGGTCGCACCGCCGACCGGTGCGTGGCCAGAGCGGCAAGGGCCTCCGCCGACTGGTCAATCGCGGGGCCGGCACTCTGGCGGCCTTCCACATCGCCGACGCCGGCCTGGATCACGGTGGCCGGCTCGTAGCGGACAGTCGCCGGGTGGCCGGCCGACAGAAAGGCCAAACAGTTCGACCAGAACAGGACGAAGGAGACCTGGCGGGGCCAGTCGGTGTTGGCTGCGCTGATGTCGAACAGGACGGCGACGCGGGTTGACCCGCCGTCGCGGTAGGTGACCACCAGCGGGTCGCCCTGGCCGGTGGTGATGACGGCGGTGGCTCCGGCGGCCAACTTGAATTGCGGTCGCTCGGCGATCCTTGGCCCGCGCATCGACAGGTGGGCGACCAGCGGGTGGCCAGGGTCGGGAATGGTCCACTCCCGGACCGGGCCGCTACTGGCGGCCCCTCGCTGCAGGGGGCCGCTCGAGGAGGGGGGGTTCACCAGGACAGCGGGGCCCTGGAAGTCCCCGGGCGGCAGGCGGTCCACAAAGACGGTCAGGTCCAGACCTTCGGGCCAGAGGCCAGCCGACGGGCCTTCGCCTGCCGAAGCGGCTATGGCCCGCGCAGGCAGGTCGATCTCATAGACCTCGGCCTCGGCCGCCTGCATCACGGCCACTAGCGACGGGTCGCTTCGGCCGACGTAGCCGATACGCCGGCGGCGGGCCTCCGTTCGCACCAGGGGCATGCGGTTGTCGGCGGCGAAATCGTCGGCCAGGTCGAGGGCCATGACGATCTTCTCGGGCAGGGCCTGCGGGACAGGAAACGTCCAGGCGTCCTGCCCCTCCTTGAACTGCATGGCCACCTGCAGCGGGGCTATGCCCGGGCCGCTGAGGGTGATCGCCCCCTTGGCGTCCAGGCCGGCCGAGGCCCGCCAGGAGACCATGGCGAAGGGGCCGTCCGGGCGGTAGGTCACCTTGGCTCGGGTCAGGGCGAGGTTGGTTGCCCGTCCGCCGGTGCATACCAGGTGCACAAACGGCGGCTGCGGAGACTGTTCGTCGTAGGGCGATATGTCCGTGAACAGGACGATCGGGGCGGTCGTCTGATTGTGCAGCAGGAGCAGGCGATTGCGGAGCGTCCGAGGCGTCAGAGGGCGGTCGCCTGCGTCGATGGCGGAGACGACCCGGCCGCGAATCTCGCCGACCGCTCCTTCAATCGTCCGGCCGCCGAGGGGGCTGGGAATGGTCACCACGGCCACTGGCGTCCCATCCGGAAGGTCCGACAGAAACCTCTCGACACTCTCTCGCAGGGTCTTCAGGCGGCTGGCCGACCCGCCGTCGGTCATCAGCAGGCTGGGCGAAGCGTCGATGGCTATCACGGCGGCAACTCCCCGCTCGCCCGAGCGGACGATTCCCGGTCCCGACAGGGCCAGGATAATGGCCCCCAGAATCAGCAGCAGGAGCAGCGAGGCCAGGGGGAGCCGGCCAAGCGAACGGGCCCTGGCCACCGAGGCGTCGGCGGCGGCCCGCCGCCAGAAAACGAGCGAGCCGACGGTAATCTCCACGGCCCGGGGCAGCAAGAGTTGCAGGAGTGCGATGACCGGCAGGATCAGCAGGCCGTACAGCGCCGCGGGAAAGAGGAACGAAATTTCCATGGCCTGCGTGTCCCCACGAATGTCCCATCACCTCGGGCACAGAGGGCGTGGCGCAAAAGCGGCCGACCGGCGGTGGGCCAACCACGAAGCAGACGACTGCGGGCCCGGAGCAACGGTCAGAGCTGCTCGATCTCTTTCGGGATGACCAGCATCTTGGACATCAACAGGTAGTTGCGACCGCGATACTCGGTTGCGGCGCCCGAGACCCTGAACCGCATCTGCCGCCAGCCGAAGTCGGCCATGTCTTCCATTCGCTCGAGCATCTCATTCGGCAGAAGGACAATCGGCTTGTCGCCGTTGTCGAAGACAAAATAGGTCTGCCTGTTGCTGCGGAAGATGCGGCCTTCACGATCGACGAGTCTCTTGTCCTGGCGCAAGAGCGAGGATCGTCCGCCCTCCCGCGGAGGCCCGGCCGGCGGAAGTATCATCTTCACCCGCCCGGGGATATCCCTTTCGATCTGCTGCGGCGGCAGATCACGCTTTCGCGCGACGGGAGTGTTCGTTGTCGCTTTGGTCTCACTCTTGCCGGGCTGCTCAGCCTGGCTCTTGTCGGCGGCGGCCTCGGGCTCGGGGCCCACCACCTGCGGCAAACGCTCACTGTCCAGCAACAGGTAGTTGCGCCCTCGGTACCGGCAGACCAGGCCCGAGACAATGAACCGCACCTTGCGTCGCCCGTGGTCGGAAAGGTCCTCAACGCGCTGCAGCGATTTGGTCGGGTGCAGGACGAACACGCGGTTCCCCTCGTCCAGGAGCAGTTGCATCTGGTTGCCAACGAGGCGCACCGTGCCTTCGCGGTCGAACAGGCGTTTACCGTCGCGGATCAGCGGAGCAGTAGTGGTGGGCTGGTCATGATCTTTCTTGCCACCTTCGCCCTTCCGGCCATTTTCGCTGTCCTGACCATTCTCGTCGCTGTTCTCCTCAGCCGCGGCCTCGGCCGCGGCCTCGGCTGCTTCCTCGGCGGCCTTAAGGGCGGCCTTGCGTCCAAAGGGGTCGCTGGCCGACACCTCGGAGATGGGCTTCAGGTCGAGGTCCTCGTCCTCCTCGTCCGTCTGCTCGACAGCCTCGGTCTCGCGCACCGACACAGCGGACGGCGACGCGGGCGCCGGGGAGGGCCTTATTGGGTCGGCCGCCGAAACCGTGAGCGCAGCAAGACAGACCATGGCCAAGGCAAGCAGCAGGTGGTGCACCTTGACGGGATGATTCATGAAGCACTCCCTCGGAGGAATCAGCCAAGGAAAATTCTATGTGCCGGGCGGCTCAAACGCCAAGGCAAAACGCCCTAGCTGGCGGCCGACACGTTGAGCAGCCCGCCGGCCAACAGGATCTTGCGCTCGCGCTCCGTCGCCATCAGGCGAACCTCAAACTTCAAGCCCCGGGTCAGGTTCTCGACCGTCACGGTCTCGGCCTCGGCGACGGACTTCAGCAGCCCGGCCATCCGCAGCTCGTCGGCGGAGGCTATGCGATCGTAATCCTCCTGATCGACAAAGACCAGCGGCAGGATGCCGAAATTCACGAGGTTGGCCGTGTGAATTCTCTCCAGCGACCTGGCCAGGACCGCCCGGACCCCGAGGAACCGCGGACAGATGGCGGCGTGCTCGCGGCTGGACCCTTGGCCGTAACTCAGGCCGGCCACAATGAAGGCCGCCCGGCCCCGGTCCCGCAAATCGGCGGCCCGCGAGGCGAACCTGGCATCGACATTCTCGAACACGTGGCTGGCGTACTCGGGAATATTCGACCGCAGTCGCAGGAGATTTCCGGCCGGCATGATGTGGTCGGTGGTGATCTTATCCTCGACCTTGATGGCCACCCGGCCGACCAGGTCGTCCGGCAACGGGCCGCCGCTCGGCGGGTGGCCGATGTTCGGCCCCTTGAGCACCTCGACCCGGCCGTCATCCGAGGGCGGCACCAGAAGCGAATCGTCGTTGAGGAACTTCTCGGGCACCTGGATGGCCGGGGCCTTGCCCAGGCTGCGGGGGTCGGTCAGTTGGCCGGCCAGGGCCGTGACGACGGCCGTCCAGGTAGACCTGGTCGCCCGCGGTGCCGCTGCGTCCGCTGAAGTTGCGGTTGCTGGTCCGCACCGAGACGCTGCCGGTGGCCGGAGCCTGGGCGGCCCCGATGCAGAACCCGCAGGCGCATTCGTCCAGCCGGGCGCCGGAGGCCAGGATGTCGGCCAGCCCCCCATCGCGAAGCACGTTCATTAGCACCTGCCGGGAACCCGGGGCGATGATCAGCTCCGTGGCGGCCGGGACCCGCTTGCCGCGAAGAATTGCCGCGGTGGTCATAAGGTCGCGGTACGACGAGTTGGTGCAGGAGCCGATGCAGACCTGCTGAACCTTCAGCCCGGCCACCTCGCGGACCGTCCTGACGTTGTCCGGCGAACTGGGGCAGGCGACCATGGGCTCGATTTCGGAGAGATCGATCTCGATCACCCGCTCGAACTCGGCATCCTGGTCGGCGCTGATTTCGGCGTAGGCCTCCTCACGGCCCTGGGCGGCCAGGAAGCGCCGCGTTACCTGGTCGGACGGAAAGAGGCTACAGGTCACGCCGAGTTCTGCTCCCATGTTGGTGATGGTGGCCCGCTCGGGGACGGTTAGCGCCACGACGCCGGGCCCGAAGTACTCGGCCACGCAGCCGACGTTGCCCTTGGTGGTCAGGGTCTTCAGCACCGTCAGGATGACGTCCTTGGCGGCGACGAAATCCGGCAGCCGGCCGGAAAGTCGGATGCCGATGACTTTCGGGCAGGTCAGGTTGAACGGCCCTCCGGCCATGGCGGCGGCAACGTCGAGCCCCCCGGCCCCGATGGCCATCATACCCATGCCGCCGCAGGTCGGCGTGTGGGAGTCCGAGCCCAGGAGGGTCCGGCCCGGCACGGCGAAGCGCTCCAGATGGACCTGGTGGCAGATGCCGTTGCCCGGGCGGCTGAAGACCAGCCCATAGCGGGCGGCCGAGGTCCGCAGGTAGCGGTGGTCGTCGGCGTTCTCGAAGGACAGTTGCATCATGTTGTGATCGACGTAGCTGACCGACAGCTCGGTCCTGACCCGCGGGCAGCCCAGGGCCTCGAACTCCAGCATGGCCATGGTGCCGGTGGCGTCCTGGGTCAGGGTCTGGTCGATACGGATGGCGATCTGGCGGCCCGGCTGCCAGGAGCCGCCGACCAGGTGCGATTCCGTGATTTTGCGTGTCGCGGTCTTGCCCATCAACGCCCTTTCTGGCATTCGGTGACAAGCGACAGATTATAGCCGTTCGGCCCCCGCCGAGCAAGTCGGCGCTCGGCGGCGGGACCGCCGGTCGGGTGCACGTCAAGATTGTAGGTAAAGTCAAGTAGATCTGGTCAACAGGCCCGACGGGGGTGGCATGCGTCGCTGGCGACGCATGTTCCGTGG
>JAACEH010000186.1 GCA_011682595.1 Anaerolineaceae bacterium | reverse complement strand
TTCCGCGAGGGACTGATCGAAGAACTTCCTGTCGAGGACGCCTCGGTTGACCTGGTGATCTCCAACTGCGTGGTCAACCTCTCGCCGGACAAGCCGCAGGTGTTCCGCGAGGTGGCCCGGGTCCTGAAGCCCGGCGGCCGCCTGGTGATCTCGGACCTCGTCCTGAACCGCGAGTTACCCGAGCCGGCCCTCGAGGACGAGAGCCTGCTGTGCGCCTGCATTGGCGGCGCGTCGTTGCGGCAGGACTACCTGGCCGCCATCCAAAGCGCCGGCCTGGAGCGGATCGAAATTCTGACCGACAGCACCTATCGCGGCGGAACCGACACGCGCAACCCGGTGGCCTCCGATGCCGCCGCCGGCCTGGAAGGCTGCGCCTCCAGCATCACCGTCCGGGCCTTCAAGCCCGCCGCTTGTCATGTAGGGTGCCCGCCGGGCTCTGCTCGCACAGCACCCGCTGGCTGAGGTACGCCGAGGACCGAGGCTGGCCGGTCGACTGGTACATGGTTTCGATGTACGACTTGAGCAAACAGCAGCGGCACAGCCCGATAGTCGGCGGCCGGTTCTACGAGGAACGGTTCGATCACGACGATCGTCCGGCGGCCTTCGAGTTCCTGCGGTCGGTCGACAAGCCGTGCGTCCTGTTCAAGGTGATGGCCTGCAGCCGTCTGTCGCAAACGCCCGAGCAGACCCGCCAGACGCTGACCGAGACCTTCCGGGAAATCAAGTCCAGCGACGCGGTCTGCGTCGGCATGTGGAACAAGCACCGCAACGAAATCGCCGAGAACGCTGCAATCGTTCGCGAAGTGTGTCGCGGATAGGCATTCCCTCGCCGGTAGTTAACGCGTCGTCTTCTTCGATGCGGGGGTCCGTGAAGACGTCGCTCTCGTCGTGGCTGGCGCCGGAGAACTCCGAGACAATCGTTCCCTGGTCGCCCGCCTGGAACCAGTGCAATGTGTCCGAGGAGACCGTGTATCGCTCTCGGAGGGCCTGCTTACAGAGCGGACACTTCAGGCCCCCGGCGGCCCGCTTGCGATCTTTTTCGGTGATTTCCGTTTCAGACATGCTCACCCTTTTTCGCCTGGCGCTCGTCTTCGTTCATGGCGACGAGGCACGGGACCGGACGCCAGGTGCGAGGAGCGCCGGCGACCAGATTCCGGCGGTTTATCACGAGTTTGTCCGCACCAAGGATGCCCGGCAGATGAAAATCGTCCTCCATCACAATGCCCTGGACCTGCTGACGCTTGCCGAACTGACCGTCCTGGTTCTGCAGGGCTGCGAGGTGGATGGTCTGTGAGGGTTCTGAGGGTCACCCCCACCTGCAGTGCGGTTTGTACGGTCTGAGGTGACAAGTGGGCTCTTGAGGGCGTCGTTGAAATGCAACAACACGTGAGGCGGGGAGTTAACATACTGCCCCAAGAGCCGTAAGTACCGTGTATGGCGAGAACTATCTGCCACAGCCCTGAAAGCGGGGCCTCGGGTGATGATGAGATGCAACACCATCCCTCATAACCCGCAACTTCAGGACTTTCCGAGTGTCCGTCAAATCCCGTCGTTCCATCCGGCTTCAAGTGCTGCAAATGGAGGTAGGCTGTTTTTCGGTCGACTTCTTCCCGATTGGCACACCCTTTGCACTCAACAATAGGGTGATGAGGGGAGGAGTAATAGAAATGGACGAGATGGCATTCCAAGAGCAGATCAGTGAACTGCTGGTCGAAATCCGGCGGTTTCCTGAACTGGAAAAGAAGAAGTACGATGATGTTTGCTCAGGCGCCTCGACAAGGCATGAGAAACTGAAAAAGAGCGTCGCAGATCTTCAGAACAGCCTTGATTACCTGCGGCTTTCGATAAAGTACCTTACATTCGATCTGGAAGCCACTAAGCGGGAAAACCGAATGCTTCGGCGGATGTTAGAGGAGGGGACGCCGTAACCGAAGCGTGAGGGAAGCCTGCGGGGACGTACCTGGAGGGAGTGGCAGCCAGAGCTGGAGGGGCCCGGGCGTTTGCGGAGGCGTTCGGGCCAGTTTTTTGCGCCAGGCGGCAAATGCGGAGCAATCCGTGTCTGCCGCTTGGCGCCGTTTATGCTCATTCTGCCGGCCTGCTGTTGGCTCACCTCGACATTCCTGAATATCGTCCCTACGGCGGTTTGCAGTTTCACATAGCCTTGGCGCCCTCATGACCAAGCCCGCCCGTAGGGGCGGAACACGAAACCGGCCTCCGGCACTGCCGTGGGATGCCAACAGCGCGCACAACGCCCCCCTGTGGTGCGGGGGACTTGCAAGGGCGGGCCTCGCGCCTGCCCGGGCCAAACCAGCAATCGGTGGGCAGGCTGCAAAGCCTGATCTATCAGTGTTTCCGTGAAATCCAGGGATTCCTCTGGCTACGGGGAAGCGGATAGGCTACAATCCGATGGTCGACTTTCCCTAAGAAGTGTTTCATCGACGACAATTGAGGTGAGCATGGTATCAGAAGCAACGGGCACAGCCCGCGGCGTTCTGGAATTGCAGCGAAAGGGCGGCGGCATTCTTCGCGACCCGAAACGTTGCTTCAGGCCGCGGCCCGAGGACTGTTTTGTTCCCAACCAATTGATCAAGCAGCTCCGGCTGCGCGAGGGGCTGGTCATTGAGGGGACGACGCAGAAAAGCCGCCGGGGGCGCAGCTCCCAGTTGGCCGAGATTACCAGCGTCAACGGCCAAGAACCCGAACTCTACTCACAACTCGAGCCTATTGAGGACGGCGTGGTTATCGACCCGGCCGAAACCTTGCACTTCGAGACCGATCCGGAAACCCCCCTGACGCGAGTCATCGACCTGATCACTCCGATCGGCAAGGGCCAGAGGGGCCTGATTGTCGCCCCTCCGCGCAGCGGCAAGACAGTTATGCTCGAGCAGATGGCCCTGGCCATCGAGAAAAACAGTCCCGAGTGCCTGCTCATAATCATGCTGATCGACGAGCGGCCCGAGGAGGTCACGCACTTTCGCACCGTCTCGGGCGGCCTGGTGTTGGCTTCCTCGAACGACCAGGAACTCGACCAGCACGTCCGCGTTTCGCGGCTGGCCATCGCCATGGCCCAGCGTGAAGTCGAGTACGGCCGCGACGTGATCATTCTGCTGGATTCGCTGACCCGCCTGGGCCGGGCATTCAACAAGACCGTCAACACCGGACGCACCATGTCCGGCGGCGTGGACATCAACGCCCTGCGGGAACCGAAACGCATGTTCGGCGCCGCCCGCAACATCGAGGGCGGCGGCAGCCTGACCATCCTGGCCACCTGCCTGATCGACACCGGAAGCCGCATGGACGAACTGATCTTCCAGGAGTTCAAGGGCACCGGCAACATGGAGATCATCCTCGATCGCGAGATGGCCGACCGGCGGGTCTACCCGGCAATCGACGTGCCGCGGTCCGGCACGCGGAAAGAGGAATTGCTCTTTCCAGCCGACCAACTCACCCAGCGGCATGCCCTGCGACGCGTGCTGACCGGCATGAAACCCATCCCCGCCATGGAAGGGCTGCTGACGGTTATGGACAAGTACCCCACCAACGGAGAACTTCTGCAATACCTCAGTTCGGGGCGAGCGAGTTTTCACTGATAAGGCGACACCCCGGCCAATCGTTCAAGTAAGAAACGAGCGACCCGACTGTGAACAGGCCGAGTCGCTCGTTCTGATTCTTCCTTGCTGCTTCGGGGAACTACTTCTTCTCGATCGCCCCCCACAGGTTGGCGATGAACTCTTCGCTCAGCCTGGGCTCGGGCTCCAAGAGCGTCAGCCTCAGCCGTCCGCCGGCCGGAATCTTCAGCGACAGCTTGTGATTGATCAGGCGGAACTTCTCCCCCGGGGCGAGCTTGATGGTCACCGTCTCTCTGGCCAGATCGAACCACCTGGCTTCCCAGTCGGGGAACCAATTGCCGGGCTCCGGAGATGAAATCAGTATCTCCACGGCTGCGCTTGTCTCTTTGTCCGTGCGATTGGCCAGCGTCCCGTTGGCCAGTGTGACCTTGGCCGGCTGGAAGGTCATCTCGCCGAACCGGAACCCGTTATTAAAGCCGCCGATGGTGTAAACCGAATTCTCGCCGGGTTCGGGCTTGCGTTCCCGGGCCACGTCGAAGGCCCACACGGGGTTCTTGTCGATGTCGCCCACGTCCTTCAGGTCGATCGACATTTCAACCGTCCAGCCCCGTTTCCAGCGGCCGGTCCTGGCCTTGATGGCGGGTTTCCACTCGTCGTCCCGGCGGCCTTCTCCCCACTGGTCCTGCACCAGTCGCGAGGCGCTCACCCGCCCGTCGGCGGTGACGACTATGTGGGCGCTGCTGGTTCGCAGGTTGTCGGGATCCAGGAAAATCTCGATGCAGTCGTTCTGCCAAGGGGCTTTCTTGTTGGTCACCAGGTCCTTCATGAAGTCCTCGGTGCAACGGAAGGCGAAGTAGAGCTTGCCCCCGTGGCGACCGACCAGGCCGGTTGTCTCGTAGGTCGGCACCGAGGTGCCCGTGACGTTGCTCCATGAGG
>JAACEH010000185.1 GCA_011682595.1 Anaerolineaceae bacterium | reverse complement strand
AGATCTGGTCAACAGACCCGACGGGGGTGGCATGCGTCGCTGGCGACGCATGTTCCGTGATTCCACGACCTGGGCTGGCAAGCAGCCCATGCCACCCCGTCGCATGAAAAATCCACCTACAAACGTGACCTGCACCCCACAACGCAGCCCCCCGGACTTTGCAGCCGGCCGCAGCAAGGCGGCCTTGGGGCCCCAACAACCGGAATTACGGAACGATTTTTCTTCCTGGACTGTAGCTATCCGCCCCGCAGGCCGATAATATGCCTGGAGAGCTATGCCTCATCAGTCTCTTAGCGAGAGACCATCGTGAAACGTCTTCTGGCAATCCTGGCCCTTGTCCTTCTGCTTTCGGCCATTCCCGCCGCAGCCGTCTACTTCGGCGTCATCAGTCTCCGGTCGGGCGGCGAGGACGGCGAACAAGCGGTCGCCGGGCCGGCCGGGCAGAAAGGGCAGCCCTCGGCCCGCAAGGTCGCCGAAGGGCCGGTGCGCAAGCCGCCACCGGTCGAGGGACTCGTGCTGCGAACCGAAAGACCCAAGGGCAAGGAAATTCGTATCCGCGACGAATGGACGGCCGCCCGCAACATGTACGAAGTCAAGGCCGGCGACTCGCTCTATGACATCGCCCTGGCCCGCTACGGCGACGCCTCGTACGTCGAAGACATCCGCCATGCCAACCCCGGCTTGACCGACAGGATCCGTCCCGGCCAGAGAATCCGTATGCCGGCCAAGCAGCGTCGGCAGTCGGCCGGCCGCCGCGAACGGACCCTTACGCCAAGAGTCTACACCGTTCAGCGCGGCGACACGCTGATCAGGATCGCCCGGCGGTACTACGGCGACAGCGCCATGTACACCAAGATATTCGAGATGAATCGCCACCAGCTCCGCGCCCCGGAATCGATTCGCGAGGGAATGGTTCTGCAGATGCCGCCGCAACCGCAATTCGACGAATGAATCCCTCCGCGGCATGGTCGCACTCCCGGCCGCAGGTGGGTATCTCGTGCTTCGTAGCGAAGTGCTACTTCGCAGAGTAGCAAATGGACACTGTTTTCCCCGGCGGGAGGTCGCCATGGGCAAGCAGGCCTGTCGCATCCGGGTCGGCACTTCAGGATGGTCCTACGACGATTGGCGCGGCATCGTCTACCCCGAGCATCCGCGGCCCAGGGATGAACTGCGTTTCATGGCCGGCTACTTCGAGGCCCTGGAGGTCAACTCGTCGTTCTACCGCACGCCCAGGCCCGGCGTGACCGAGTCCTGGGTTCGCCGCACCGCCGAGCGACCCGACTTCCGATTCGCCTTCAAGATGAATCAGCGGTTCACCCACCAGCGGTCCGCGCCGTGGCAAAAGGGCGAGGCCCAGGCCTACCGCGACGCCGTCGCCCCGGTCGCCGAGGCCGGACGCCTGGCGGCCATCCTGC
This sequence comes from Anaerolineaceae bacterium, assembly GCA_011682595.1. The sequence continues at coordinate 6,870 of JAACEH010000185.1, read as the reverse complement.
TGCAGTTCCCCTGGTCGTTCCGGGCTGAGCCCGTTGCTTACGATTGGCTGCACCGCCTGGCGGCCGAGTTCGGCCGCTGGCCGCTGGTGGTCGAGGTCCGCCACGACTCCTGGGCACGGGACGAGGCCATCAACTGCCTGGAGATTCTCAAGCTTTCCTACGCCAACATCGACCAGCCGCTGCTTCGCCACTGTATCGGCCCGACCGCCATCGCCATCGGCCCGGTCGGCTACGTGCGGCTGCACGGCCGCAACGACGCGAAGTGGTTCAACAACAAGTCCGAACCGTGGGAGCGATATAACTACCTGTACCGCGAGAACGAACTGGACGAGTGGATCGAGCGGATCAACCGGATCAGCCGCGAATCCCGCGAGCTGTACGTCTTCACGAACAACCACTATCGCGGGCAAGCTCCGGCCAACGCCCTGCAACTGCTGGCCAAACTCAAACGCGACCGCGTCTTCGTCCCCGAACCGATGCTCCGGGAATTTCCCTTCCTGGCCGACATCGCCAAACGCCCCCAGGACATGCCCGGCGCCCAGGGCCGCCTGTTTTGAGAGATTGAGGGCGCCATGGCCACGCTTGCGTGGCCATGTAAGTGGTGCTCATCCGGCGGGTGGCCGGGTGGCTGAACCCAGTGGACAGGTGAATGCCGGGTGGCCCGCTGGTGGGCCAACCGTACGAAAATGGTGTCACCCGAGGAGCCGTCTGGTATGATAAGCCAACCGCCCGGGCGTCCGGGTATGGGCAGGGGCACGAAAAGAGGACCGGCGAGTTGGTCGCCGATCCCCACATGCGGGGTGTAATGTGACGCTCTCAGCACAGAGCAATGAAGGATGCCAGCGTGAGCAGAAGGATCTTCACTCTGCGGCTGTCAAATCTTGTCAGCAACTGCAACATGACTATACCCTCTCCATCGGGATAACAGTGCAAACGGCGTGCCGCAGGCTCAATGTGGTGACCCGGCTGGAAGCTGCAGGCAACGTAAGGCACTGGCGTTAAAGCTGTTACGTGGCACAAGGGTTGCCGGCAAGGGGGCGCCAGAGGGGTTCGGATTATGCGGGCGCGTTGCAAAAAGTAAACACCCATTCTAACCCCTTGTCCACAAGCGGCTTGGAACCCGTGATTTGACATACCTTTCAGCGGCTTGACAGATTTGTGCGTCGTTGATGTTTTTTGGAAACGTTGAGTGGTTGCCTATCTTGCCCAGACCGCAAATGTCGGCCTGCTTTCGGCCGACGCGAGCTGGTCGCCGGAGTTGCGAGGTCGGGTGTGAACTGGATTCGAGAGAGCCTCAGGGAGTTGCGGGAGCAGGGGCTGTGGCGGCAGTTGCGAGAGGTCGCTTCGCCGCCGGGACCCGAGATCGAGGTGGATGGTCGCCGGGTGCTGCAGTTCGCCTCGAACGATTACCTGTCGCTGGCCGGGGATCCGCGGTTGGCCGCCGCCTCGGACGAGGCGGCGCGGGCCGGGGGCACCGGCAGTTCGGCCGGTCGCCTGCTGGTGGGTTCGCACAGCTACGTCGGGCGGCTCGAAGAGCACCTGGCCGAGTTCAAGCACACCGAGACGGCACTGGTCCTGCCCGCGGGCTACATGGCCAACCTGGCCTTACTGACGGTGTTGGTCGGCCGGGGTGACGCGGTCTTCGCCGACCGGCTGTGTCACGCTTCGATCCTCGACGCCGTGGCCTTGTCTGGTGCGCGGCTGGTGACCTACCGTCACAACGACGTTGCGTCGCTGGAAGCGAGGCTCCGCAAGAAGACCGACTATCGCCGCCGCCTGGTGGTTACCGAATCGGTATTCTCAATGGACGGCGACATCGCGCCGCTGGCCGAGCTGGCCGAGCTGGCCCGAGGCCGGGGGGCGATGTTCGTGGTGGACGAGGCTCACGCGACGGGCGTCTTCGGCCCGACCGGCGCGGGGCTGGCCGAAGAGCGGGGCCTGGCGGCCGAGGACCTGACGGCCACGGTCGGCACGCTGTCGAAAGCCCTGGGCGGTCTGGGCGGTTTCATCGCCGCCTCGGGCGAGGTGATCGACCTGGTCATCAATCGCGGCCGGGCGTTCATTTTCACGACCGGCATTCCGCCGTCGCAGGCCGCCGTGGCCATGGCGGCCCTGGAGGTGGTTCGCGACGAGCCCGAGCGGCGCGAGCGTCTGCTGGCCAGTGCCGCGTCGCTGCGGGATCGTCTGGCCGAACTCGGCTTGGACGTCGGGCGGAGCCGCTCGCCGATCATTCCGGTGGTCCTGGGCGAAGCCGACAGGGCGGTCGCGGTCAGTGAGAAATTGTGGCGGCAGGGATTGCTCGTCGGCCATTCGTCCGCCGACCGTCCCTCGCGGCACGAGTCGTTTGCGAATCAGCCTGACCTGCGGGCACACCGGCCGGCAGATCGACCGCCTGGTGGCGTCCCTGGCGGAAGGCATTGGGTGAATAGACGTGTGGGCACGGCGGGCCGTGGCCCTACGGGTAGGGTGCATGTCGCGTTTGTAGGTGGATTTTTCATGCGACGGGGTGGCTTGGGCTGCTTGCCAGCCCATATCGTGGAATCACGGAACATGCGTCGCCAGCGACGCATGCCACCCCCGTCGGGTCTGTTGACCAGATCTACTCGACTTTACCTACAAACTTGACGTACACCCTACGGGTAGCGAGAGCGTTTCGGCGCTTGATTTTTGGCCGCCATTGGTTACCATAGGTGCGAGCGAAGGTCCCTATGGCTCAATTGGATAGAGCGACGGCCTCCGGAGCCGTAGATTGCAGGTTCGAGTCCTGCTGGGGACGCCAGAGGGCCAACGAGGTCGCCGGATATATCGGCGACCTCTCTTGTTTTGGCCGATCATTTCTCAACGACAAACCAGTTCTTGCTTCTTGACTCTGCCGGAGTGTACGAGAAGGCAGCGGGCAGGGCAGGCGCTTGCCCCGGCGCGGCATTTCTGCTCGGCGGGGCCTCTTTTGTCCCTTGACTTCGTGGGCCTGCGCGAGAAGATAGTCCCCCTCACTTCTTGAATGACTTGGACAAGGGGTAGCGGGATACTGTGACCGGCAATGGAGAAAGGGCATGAAATGGCTATCAAACTTGTCAGAGATCGCACGCCGCTCGGTGACGCTTACGAAATGGGACTGCTGGCCCGCGACGTGCACATGCTGCCCGGGGCGCGGGCCCTGACGCTCTACGACCGGACGCTGGTCGAGGACGACGGTCCGGGGGCCCGGGCCCTGAGCATCCGCTGGCCCACGAGTTGGGAAACCGTCGGCGGCGGGACGCAGGCCCGTAAGGTTTTGTGGATCGACCGTCCGCAGGCTCTCCAGGCGACGCTGGTCTTTAACGGCGATCCCTTCCCGGGCGAGACAAAGCCGCTGGTGATCCGCGTCAACGGCCAGGCCATTGAGTACCGGTCGATGCTGCCGGGATCGCATACGGGCAAGTGGCACCGGCTCGACTTTCCCGCCCGCTGGCTCCGCCGGGGTCGCAACGAGATAGACTTTTCCTGTGACAGTCCGGAAGGCTGGGGTTTGAGCATCGCCTCCCCCGGCGATCTTCTCCTCAATGGACCCGAGCGCAAGTCGACCGCGAACACGCGAAGCCGGCGCTCGGTCGACCGCGGCCACTCGTGGCAGCGCGGCCTGGGGCCCGACGGGGTCCTGGAGAGCGAATACATGGTGCGGCTGAGCATTCAGCAGTACCGCAAGCTGGGCCAGCTGGTTGGCCCGGTGATCGATCTGGGTTCCCTTGCCGCCGGCGGTGCAGCCGTTGCCGGGCCGGTCAGGGTGCAGACATTATCGGTTGTCGCCAGGACGAAGACGCCACCCGGCACGGCTGTCCAACTGCACGTGCGCACGGGATCGAGCCCGCTTTATGATCCCCGGCACTGGGGACCTTGGCGGACCTGCCAGGGCAGGGCGGTGCGGCCGTCGCGCAGCGGGCACCGTTTCGCCCAGTGGCGGGTGACCTTGAAGACGGCCAAGGCATCGGTCACGCCGCAGGTGACGGCCGTGGCTCTGGAGGCGAAGGCCGAGGCGGCCCGGCCCGGCTGGTGGCGACAGACCCGGGTGACCGACAGCCACAACGGCGAGGTCCGTTTCACGAGCATTCCTTTCGAGTACGAGAAGTTCGACGTGGCCGGCCTGAAGTCGCTGCGCAAGAAGTACAAGCTGGACCGCGTGGTGGCCGGGGCCGCCGACGAGCTGGAAGCCATTCGCCGGCTGCGGGACTGGGTTTCGCGGCAATGGGACTGGGCGCCGCCCGGGCAGCCGTATCCGACCTGGGACGCCCACGACATCCTGGGCCGCAAGGACGGCATGTGCGTGCAATTCGCCATCGCCCTGACGCAATGTTGTCTGGCCGTGGGGCTGCAGGCGCGATTCACCTTCGGCTGGTTTCTTAACGCGACGGTGGGCGGCAAGACCGCCGGCGGCCACGAGGTGGCCGAGGTCTGGTCGAACGAGTTCGGCAAGTGGGTCTTCATGGATCCGACGAGCACGCAGAACCAGTGCTACGTCGACCGCAAGACGGGCCTTCCCTTGAGCATGCTCGAAATGCACGATGAAACCATGCGCCTGTACGCGGGCCGGAGGCCGGTCAGTCTCGATGGGATACAGGTCAGGGCAGAGAAGAAGTCGCCGCGGCTGAAGGTCTGGAAGAAGTTGTCTGCCAAGCCGTCGCCCGCCCGCGCGACGGTGCCGCTGATGTGGGGGCTGGTCCACTGGATGCCGAGGAACAATTTCTATGCCCGTCGCCGCCCGGTGCCGATCGCCCAGGGGCGGATCGGGTGGTCCTGGCCCGGCTACTGGCTGTGGTGGGACGCCCTGACGCCGCGGCAACCGTGGTTCGGCAACTACACCTGCCGCCGCAGCGACATCGAGTGGACGATCAACCAGGTTCGCTTCGCCGCCGAGTACGGCAGTAAGCCCGGCCTGGTCAACCTCCGCCTGGCCACGGTGACGCCGGACTTCGAGACCTTCCTGGTGAGCATCGACGGCGGCCCATGGACCGAGAGCGACGATAGGATGCAATGGCAACTCGGACCGGACAGCAACCGCATTGAGATGCGCGTCCGCACCCGGGCCGGGGTGCTGGGCAATACGAGTTGGCTCGAACTTGATTGCGCGCCGTCGGAAGTGTAAGGCGGCGACTCAGTTTTCCGCGTGGCTGCGAGCAGCCACCCTACACCTTGACCGTGTGTCCTGAGGCACAGTGACAGGAGTTTGTGAAAGGTGTTGTCCATGCGCAGCACACCTGTCGGCATCGTCATGCTCAATGACGAGCGCGACCACGTGTGGAAGGCCAACGACGCCCAGAACCGGGCGGTGGTCGAGGCGAGCGGAGTGCCCAAGAGGTGGCGAAAACGGTTATAGGAAGCTGTTCAGGGCAATTCTAAGGAAGGCTGTTTTCTCCGGCGGAGGAAGGGGCTTATGGCCGTAAAATGTGGTTGGCGGGCGGGCAACCAGCATTTTCAGTATCCTCAGCTGGTCTTTTTTTGCATTATTTGGCAAAAAAACTTTGACGCTGGCATGGTTTATGGCTTTAATGGCAGGTCTAGGTCCAGTCTGAGGGGTTGTTATAGCGGAGAAAAGCCCGCGCTGAGAGTATGCATGTGCCTTCTGCTGCTGTAGCTCAGTTGGTAGAGCGCGTCCTTGGTAAGGACGAGGTCACGGGTTCGAGTCCCGTCAGCAGCTCCAGTTGCCGAACGGCTTAGCGCCTGCGGGGAGTCTCGCGGGTCGAGTGAACGATTTCAGGAAACCTTTTCTATATGGAGGTTGACACCCGCGATGGCTAAGAAGGAAGTATTCCAGAGAACGAAACCCCACGTGAACGTTGGCACGATCGGTCATGTTGATCATGGCAAGACGACTCTGACGGCGGCCATACTGAATGCCCTGTCCCTTGAGGGTCTGGCCAAGGCCAAGAGTTATGACGAAATCGCCAAGGCCAGCGAATCGCAGGGCCGCCGCGATGCGACCAAGATTCTGACCATTGCCGTGGCCCACGTCGAGTACGAGTCCCAGACCCGGCACTACGCGCACATCGATTGCCCGGGCCACGCCGACTACGTCAAGAACATGATTACCGGTGCCGCTCAGATGGACGGGGCGATCCTGGTGGTCTCGGCGGCCGACGGTCCGATGCCGCAGACCCGCGAGCACGTGCTGCTGGCTCGCCAGGTCAACGTGCCGGCCCTGGTGGTCTTTCTGAACAAGTGCGACCTGGTGGACGACCCCGAGCTGCTGGAACTCGTAGAGCTGGAAGTCCGCGAGTTGCTCAGCAAGTACGACTTCCCGGGCGATGACGTTCCGGTGATCAAGGGATCGGCTTTGCCGGCGACCAGTGCTGACTGCACGCCGGAAGACAGGGCCCCGATCCTGGAGCTGATAAAGGCTCTGGACGAGAGCATTCCGGAGCCGACGCGCGAGATTGACAAGCCGTTCCTGCTGGCCGTCGAAGACGTGTTCAGCATCAAGGGCCGCGGCACCGTGGCCACCGGCCGCATCGAGCGCGGCAAGGTCCATGTTGGCGACCAGGTGGAGATCGTCGGTTTGTCCGAAGAGGTCCGCAAGACGACCGTCACCGGCGTCGAGGCCTTCAACAAGACGCTGGACGAGGGCCTGGCCGGCGACAACGTGGGCTGTCTGCTCCGCGGCGTCGAGCGCGACGAGGTGGAGCGCGGTCAGGTTCTGGCGGCCCCCGGCAGCGTGACGCCTCACACCGAGTTCGAGGGCGAGATTTACGTGCTGACCAAGGAAGAGGGCGGTCGGCATACGCCGTTCTTCACGGGATACCGTCCGCAGTTCTACTTCCGGACGACGGACGTGACCGGCAACATCGAGTTGCAGGGCGGGGCCGAGATGTGCATGCCGGGCGACAATGCGTCGATCAA
>JAACEH010000184.1 GCA_011682595.1 Anaerolineaceae bacterium | reverse complement strand
GCTCGACGGGTTGCCGTAGAACTCGGTCAGAAAGGGCATCATCGCCTCGACCACTTCCGGGGCCACAGCCGTCGTCGCGTTGTTGTCAAAGTAGGCCACGTCCGCCATCAAAAATTCCTTTCCAGAGGCCGCTGGCTCGCTAACTGTTGTCCTGGTGAACGACGATCGAGTCGGCGACGTGCTCGCGGAGTTTCTGCTGGACAACGTCCTTGAGCGTAAACTGGCTGACCCGGCAGTCGCTGCACCGCCCGCGCAGGGCAACGGTCACTTTGTCGCGGTCGATGTCCACAAGTTCGATGTCGCCGCCGTCGGCCCTGAGGATCGGGCGAATCTCGCGCTCGATGGTCTCGGTGATCAGCCGCATCTTCTCGATGTTGGTCAGCGACCTCTTCGGCCCGGCGGTCTTTACTGCTGTGGCGACCGCGGCCTTGGGCCCCGTGATGCGGTCGATGATCTCCTGAATTTCTTCGTGGCACCCTCCGCATCCGCCGCCGGCCTTGCAGTAATGGGTGACCTCCTCTATGGTCGTCAGATCGTGGTCACGGACCACCTTCTCGATCAGCTTGTCGGTCACGCCGAAACAGCGGCAGACGATGCGGCCTTCCGTCTCCAGCTCGAACTTCTCGCCGCGATAGGCGGCGATGGCCTTCTGCAGGGCCTCCATGCCCATGACCGAGCAGTGCATCTTGGCCTCGGGCAGGCCCTCCAGAAAATCGGCGATGTCGTCGTTGGTCAGCTTCGAGGCCTCCTCGACGGTCATGCCTTTTATCATCTCGGTCAAGGCGCTGGAGCTGGCGATGGCCGACGCGCAGCCGAAGGTCTGAAACTTGGCATCGACGATCCGCTGCCGGTCGTCGATCTTCAGCATCAGTTTCAGGGCGTCGCCGCAGGTGATGTTGCCCACCTCGGCCACGGCGTCGGGATTGTCGATCTGGCCGACGTTTCGCGGGTGGAGAAAATGTTCCTTAACCTTTTCGCTGTAATCCCACATGATTCGCTTTTCCAAAAATCCTTTCCGGCCTTCCCTAATACTATAACGCGACTTCTTTCGGCGGGGCCAGATAACTTTCTTGCCGTGTGGCACGGCCGGTCTTGTCCGGCCGTGGAGAATGCTCCATGGCTCTCGCCACGGCGGGCAAGCCCCGCCGTGCCACACATCATTGTGACGCAGGTTCAACCTGACCACTCATCCATTGTATAATCCCGCAGCGAGCCTATCAAGCTTTGCCCTGCTTTACCCTGCGGGCCGGGGCCGGGCCGCAGGGGCGGAACCTCCACTCCACCGCCCCTGTCCGCCGGGTGAGCTGGTCGCGCAAAATATCCCCCGGCAACGGGACACCTGGACGTACTCGGCAGCGCCGGCCGTGGTCAATCATCCGGGATGGTGGTGCGGATCATCTCCTTGATCTTGTCGATCATGCGGCTGGGAGGGAACCTGGTCTTCTTGAAGATGGCCTCCTCGATCTCGAACCAGTTACGGCAGACCGGCACGTCGCCGCGGATGCCCTTCATGTTGCGGAGCAGTTTCTGCCAGTACTTTCGCTTGTCCTTGGACCACTTGATGTGGGGGATGAGGATCGACGGGACCTTGTTCTCGGCGTAGGCGGCGATGTCGCTGTACTTGTCGCCGATGGCCAGGCGGAGGTTGGGGAACTTCTGCTTCAGCCGGGCGATCTGGCCGGCCTTGAAGCTGCCGCTGCCGCCGATCAGGCCCTTGAGGTCGCTGGTGAACAAGGGGCCGGGGGGAAACTCATTTCTGCGCAGCCACATGCGGCTGGAGGCGTCGAAAAAGTCCGGCCGCTGCGTCAGGTAGATGACGGTCATTTGCCGCTCTTTGACCAATCGCCAGAGCACGTCGCCGGCGTGGTCGAACGGCCGGGCCAGGCCGGCCAGCACCCGCTCGAACCCCGATTGCACGAGAGTTCTGTCGAGGTCGCAGATTACCAGGGCAGACTCCTTCGGCCGCACATAGACACAGAACAGCACGGGGGTGACAGTTTTGTCGTCGATCTTTTTTTCGACCCGAGCCCGGAAAAAGTAATTGCCGGCCTTCCGGAACTTTCGCTCGAAGGTCATCCGGCCGCCCTGGTCGGTCCGCTCGCTGAACACTTCGTTGCCGCCGGCGTCGGTTATCGAAACCTTCACCGCGGGGTAGCTCTTGACGGTCGCACGTCCAAAGCCGCGGCCCAGTTTGATGACAATCCGGGCCGTCTGGCCCGGCTGAATCAGCGCGTCGGCCACGTTCAGAGTCGGCGGCGCCTTGCCGAGCACCTGCCCGAGGAGGCCGGCCGACAGGACCGAGTCCTCCTGCTGCTCGACCGGCGGCCAGTCGCTCAACACACCCTGGGAATCGGCGGAAGTTTTGCTTTCGGACTCGGCGTCCTCGGGAGACGGCGGGGTGGGCGGGGTTTCCGGTTTCTGCCCTTGGCCGGCGGCCCCACCGGCCAGCGTCGAGTTATCGCAGGACCACAGCCCCGCAAACAGGGCCAACATGGCCACCGACAGCAGAATCGCATTGGCCCTTCTCATGGCAGGTCCTCCCGAAGAGCTTTTCCGGACATCAGATCAGCATATCAGAAATGCGCCGGCGGCGAAAGAGGGGCGCCGCCGCTGCGGCCGGCCACCCGGAGGGCCGGTCCTCTTTTTCAGGAGGTGCGAACCCGGGCCTCCGCCAAATCCCCTAATTATGCCCGAGAGCGCACCCGCAGAAGGCCTGCATTGGGCGGCCGTGGTTTGCCGTCATGGGGCAACTGTGCCACACAGATGTCAGGCAGATAGGGGCCTGCCCGGCACCGCAAGCCGAATGACTTAAGTTGTCGAGCCTCAGGTGGCGATAATTCACTTATGAGGTCCAAAGGGGGAGGACAGCGCTAGGGCGAGTTCGCCCGGCGCCAGTACGGGTGGACCATGAATCAGACAATCGACTCCAGCGTCTTGGTGGTCGACGACGACCCCGCATTGCTGGCCATGTTGACCAGCGCCCTGACAGACCACCATTTCCAATGCACGGCGGCGAGCAGCCTTCAACAGGCCCGATTTGCCCTGGAGCAGGAAGAAATCGACCTGGTGGTTGCCGACGTCGCCCTGGCCGACGGGTCCGGCCTGGACCTGCTGAAGTCCATTCGCTGTACGCACCCCAGCCTGCCGGTAATCGTCATCACGGGTTTTCCGTCGGCGCATCTGGCCGGTGACGCGTTGCGGCTGGGGGCCTTCGACCTGCTGGAGAAACCGTTCGACATCAACTCCCTGGTCCAGGTTCTCAGCGAGGCGGCGGCGACCCGACAGCGGCAGGTGGCCAATCTCCGGGAGATGCTCTCCATGATCAACCAGCCGGCCGTCTTCGTGCACCGGGACGGCCGGCTCCTGACGGCCAACAGGAAATGGGAGGAACTGGCCGGCCCGGGCAGCAGCGACAGCAGCATCAACTGTGTCGTGGCTCCCGACTCGGCGGTGACCATCTGCGACCTTCTGGCCGGCACCGACGAAGCCAACCGGGCCACCGCGCGGGTCAACCTGATATGTCCCAAGGGCACCGTGCCGACCGACATTACCGGGGTCAAGATGCAGGAGCGCCGCGACCAGCCCGGCGGATACCTGCTGATGGCTGCGCCGAGGTCGGCGACCGAATCGGAAAACGGTTCGCACGGCGAGACAAAGGACCTTGATCCGCTGACCGGCTGCCTGACTCACGGCGCGTTTTTCCGGGCCCTGGAAACCATGCGCTGTGAAGCCCGGCGGCGCAGCCTGTCGGTCCGCCTGATGATGATCGACGTCGACGACTTACATGCCATTAACCAGACACAGGGCTACGAGATGGCCGACCGTGTTCTGGAGAATCTGGCCAACACGATTCGCCGCCTGGTTCGCAATGAGGACCTGGTGGGCCGCTATGGCGGCGATGAGTTTATCGTGGCCCTGAAGGAGTCAGACATCGAGGGGGCCATGGCGGTAGGCGAGCGGATCTGCATGGCCGTCGTCGGCGCGGCCTACAACATCAACGGGGTGGCCCTATCGATCAGAATCACCGTCGGCGTGACCGACTGCCCGGCGGGGTATACCTCGACCAACCGCGAGTTGGCCGAACAGGCCAGGCTGGCCATCGCCTGGGGCCGGCGTAACAACAGCGGCCCGGTCGTTCGCTTCAGCCAAAAGATGCGCGAAGAACGGCCCGGCCCGGCCGTGGACCAGGAACAGATCGAGCGGCTGACCCGCGAGTTCACCGTGGCAAACGAAGAACTCAAGGCCGCCTATGTCGAAAGTGCCCGGGCCCTGGTGGCTGCCGTCGAAGCCAAGGACCCCTACACCCGGCGACACGGCGACGCCGTGGCCGCTTACGTCGTCCAGTTGGCCATCGAGATGGGGCTCCCCGAGCCGTTGCAGCGCTCGGTCCGCTATGCCGCCTTGCTGCACGACGTCGGCAAAATCGGCATTCCCGACCATATCCTGACCAAGCCCGGCAGCCTGACGGCCGAAGAGTTCGCCCTGGTCAAACAACACCCGACCATCGGGGCCAACATCGTCAGCCAGATATCGTTCATGCGCCGCGAGGTGCCGATTGTCCAGCACCACCATGAGAACTG
>JAACEH010000183.1 GCA_011682595.1 Anaerolineaceae bacterium | reverse complement strand
ATCAGGCGGTTGGTCCGCAGATCGACGTCGATAAAGGGCGGCTGCTCTTCCTGGGCGGTCACTCTCTGCCAGACGATTCTGGTGGTGTTGCCGACGGTCTGTCGGGTGGGCACGGTGCGGGTTTTCTGCTTGACTCGTGCGGCCAGGATGTTGTTGAGCTTGTTGGCCATGTCGGGAGCCCGGGTGTACTTCAATTCTATGATCCTGACCTCGATCCTGGCCGGCTGAACGTCGATCAACTTGATCAGGGCTCGAAGCTGTTCCATGCGTTTCTTGGTCTCGATGATCTGCACCAGGCCCTGGTCGGGCAGGGGGATGACCTGGCCGTTGTCGCTCAGGAAAGGCGTCAGGACGATCTGAACGTCCTTCGGGTCGGCGTACTGCAGGCGGATGGTCTCTGCGGCGATGGTCTCGCCCAGCAGCTTCCCGGCCTGCTCGTTGGGCTTCAGCAGGCGGGCCCATTGGGCGGCCTTGCCCGTCGGGACGATCAGTATCCAGTCGCTTTCGGGCAGGGGGATCATGCTGAACCTGGTGACGTTCAGGGCGTCCTCGAGAAGATTGTAGAGTTCGCCGACGCGAATTCTCTGGTTGGGCTTGATGGTGATCGGCCCGCCGAGGGTGTTGTCGTAGATGAACTTCATACGGAGTTTTTGGCCGACGTACTCGACGAAGACCTTGATGTCCATGTTGTCCGGCAGCGTCAGGTCGAGCGATTCGTTCATGTCGATCGGCTTTTCTTCATCCGCGGCAGGTTCCTGCTCGGCTGCCGGCCCCTGGGCGGCAGGCGGCTGAGCGGCCGGGGGCTCCTGAGACCAGGCGGCCCCGGGGGCGGCCAACAGCGCGGCGGCCACTGCCGGGAGCAACAGGGTCTTGACAAATCCGGTTGATGAAAATAAGCTGACCTCTGCCATGATATCCACCTTTCCCAGAAAACCCCTGATGATCGGGCTGATCGTCGTGCTGTCAAGCTGCTTGTCGGGTTGCGGCTACAAGTCGTCTTCAAGGCCCGGGCCTGTGGCCGATTCCCCCGTGGTCCGCGTGCTTCGCTCGCAGACCGACGCCTTGCTTCAGGCCATCGGGTCGGGCAACATCAAGAAGGTCCGTCAGCACTATGCTCCCGACGCCGAAGTGGATCTCGATCGCGAACTCCGCTTCTACCTCGGCGATTCGATTCGCAACGTCAACCTCTACCAGTGGAGCGCCAAGGCGATTGCTGTCGAACTGTCCGACGACGGGCTTGCAGCAAAGACCGGCGTCGAAGTGATGCTACAGGACAGCCGCAACCAACTCCGCCGGAAAGGGATCATATTCTCCTGGGCTCGGACCGATGACCGTGACATGAGTTTCCATCTGGTCCCGCAAACGACGGCCCCTCACTGATTACTCCTGGCCTTGTTCTTTGCTGCCTGTTGCTTTGCCTTCTTAACTCGCTCGGCCCAGTACTTGTTCCAGTCGCGGCCGGTGCGCCGTGGGGGTCGCGAGGACCTCGCGGTAACCGCGCTGCCGCCGCTGCCACTGGTCCTGACGACTCCTGCCTGGGCGGCGACGTAGTTCTCCCTGATCGACGCCGAACTGACATTGCTGCCGGACGTCCGCGACGACCGGGATGAAGACGAGCGCCTTCTCTGCACCGTCTTGCGGTACACCGCCTCGGTCCTGGCCAGCGTGACAGGCTGTCCCTTGATGACCACGGCTATCTTGTCGTCGGCCAGGGTCTTGATCTCGATCTCGTCCCGCACTTCCCCTTTCTTCCACCAGACCTGGTTGCCGGTTTTTTGGTTCTGCATCAGCACCCGGTAATCGCCACCGGCTTCCCTGATATTGCCGATGTATTTCCACCCGCCGTAAGACTGTTTGGCGTTGAGGTCGAGCTTGGGCTCTTGGGACTCTTCGGCCTTGGCCTCCGGACTCAGACGAACGCCCATGCTGGACATGAGGCGGTCGATCGGCGGCGCCTGGTGGCTGGACGCACGCGGTTCGATCGGTCCCTCGTTGGTCGTCTCCTCGGCCTGGGTGAGACTGTCATAGACCATCAGGCTGACCATGCACAGCAGGGCCAGGGCCAGCAGTCCGATGGTCCCGCAAAGCAGCTTGAAAATGGTTGAGTTTCGCAGCCTGATCATTCCCTTATTTCCTGCTCTTCAGCGAGTTGCCCACCGCACCTAATAATACGACCCCAACGACGATTTCCGTAACAATAGTTTCGGCAAAATGATGCAAGACATTTATCTCTTCGGCTTTCCCCGGTTCAGAGCATCTGAAATAGGGTCTCTCTGCATGCTCAGCATATATTTGGCCAACGCAGAATTTAACGGATTATTACCCGGGAAACGCATTCTTGCCGCCCTGGGGCGGTGATTCCGGCTGGCCGAATCGGCGGAAAAACCGGGCAAAAGGAGGTGGTCGGGAAGGCTCCGCCAAGGGGGTCACAGGTTCCGGGCACGAGGTCCGAAGTCGGCGGGAATGGGACGCCGGGGACCTTACTTTCTCTTTTTCGGTTTACCGATCAGCGTCGCCCTCGGTACGGTACTCGTCTTGGGCTTGCGGAGGGCCTTGAGTTCCTCGGGCGAGAGGAGCTTCCTTCTGCGGCAAATCTCCAGAACGCTTTTGCCCTTGGCCAGCGTCTCCTTGGTCACCTTGGCCGCTTCCAGGTAGCCGATCTTCTGGTTCAGCACCGTGGCCAGGCCGATCGACGTTTCGAAGTAGGCCAGGCACCGCTGGTCGTTGACCGTAATGCCCTCGACACACTTTTCGGTGACCACCGGCAGGAAATTCTTCAGGTACTCCATCGAATCCAGCAGGGCCACGGCCATGCCGGGCATCATGACGTTCAGCTCCAGTTGCCCGGCCTGGACGGCCATGGCGATGGCCGTATCGTTGCCCACCACCTGGAAGCAGATCATGGTCAGACATTCGACCAGCGACGGATTGACCTTGCCCGGCATGATGCTGGAGCCCGGCTGAACGGCGGGAAGATTTATCTCGGCCAGCCCGGTGCGCGGCCCGCTGGCCAGCAGACGCAGGTCGTTGCAGATGCGAATCAACTCCAGGGCCAGGTTACGCAGGGCGCTGCTCATAGCGGCCACCGGCATCATGCTCTGCATCCGCAGGGGCAGATTCCTGGTCGACTTCAGCGGCAGGTTGACCACGCGGCCCAGGTTGGCCACCGCCGTGCTGGCGAACTGCTCGTGGGTGTTCAGCCCCGTCCCGGCCGCCGAACCGCCAAGGGCGACCACCTGCAGTCCTTCCGCGGCTGCGTCAATCCGTTCGCGGGCCTCGTGGATCGCCCCGCCGTAGGCGCCGAACTCCTGGCCCATGCGGATCGGCACGGCGTCCTGCAGGTGTGTGCGGCCGCTTTTCAGGACCGAGTCGAACAGCCGGGCCTTGGTCTTGAAAACCCGCGAAAGCTGGTTTAACGCCTTGGCCAGGTCCTTCCACAACAGCAGGGCGGCAACGTGCATGGCCGTCGGAAAGGTGTCGTTGGTCGACTGCGACATGTTGACATGGTCGTTCGGGCTGATGATGTTGTACTGGCCGCGCTGCTTGCCCATGTGCTCCAGGGCCCGGTTGGCCAGCACCTCGTTGGTGTTCATGTTCATGCTGGTGCCCGCCCCGGCCTGGTAGACGTCCACCACCCACTGGTCCACCATGTCGCCGCGGCCCAGCACCTCGTCGCAGGACCGGCAGATGGCCCGGCTGCGACGCTCCTCGAGTTTGCCCAGAGAAAGGTTGGCCATGGCGCAGGCCTTCTTCACCGCCACGTAGGCCCGCACCAGGTGCGGGTGAGGCAAGCGACCGGAAACAGGGAAGTTCTCAAGGGCACGCTGCGTCTGGGCGCCGTAGTAAACGTTGAACGGCACCTTCACCGTGCCCAGGCTGTCGACCTCCTCGCGGAAGTGGTCGTGCGCCGCCGGCGGATGCTCGGCGTCTTCGGTCGGCTGACTTTCGACGGCCTCCGTTGCGGCTGCGGGCTTGCGCTTCTTCACGGATTTCGTCTTGCACCTGGTGGACGACTCTTTGGCTTTGCGGGGCATCGTGCCATCCCTTTCTCTCGTGGCCTAAGATGTTCCGCACAATAAGCTGCCGGCCACCGAAAAGCAAGAGCCACTTTCACGGGCCCCAACGCGGCTATCTACAGTTGCTTGACCGAACCGATCTGTCGGGCCGCGGTTGTGCGAGGCGGAGTAATCCTCGGTCTCGGGATTGAAGGCGTGGTTGCCGCCGGTGATCGAGCAGTGCGGGCCGATCAGCACGTTGTCCTCCAGGGTGATCTGGCCGCCGAGCACCTGGCGACTGCCGAGCCGTTCAATGTAAACCCACCAGCCGGGCACGTGGCGGCCGAAGCTCTCGGCCAGATTCGCCTGGCCTCCGGATGAGCGGGATCGCCGGCCCCGTGAAACCATTGACCCTGAACGGATTCCTCAGTACAGTTCATTTTATCGTGGCATGGGCATCCTGCCCATGCGTGCCAGGAGCGTCTCGCCAGTGGTCCAAGGTGGTTTGCAGGGCCGGGACGGCCCTGCAACTCGCGGGCAAAATGCCCAGGCCACGGTTCCGGCGTTGTAGGATCAGAGGGTCGGAATGACCGAAAC
>JAACEH010000182.1 GCA_011682595.1 Anaerolineaceae bacterium | reverse complement strand
AGCCTGTTGTTGTTAAGGGGGAAGTTGGACCGCAGGAGGAGATGCGATTCCTCCTGAAACAGATGATGCAGATTCGGGCCTTTGAGGACAAGGTCTTCGAACTGTTGTCGCGCGACATCCTCAAGGGGGCCAGCCACGTCTACGCCGGTCAGGAGGCCGTCGCGGTCGGGGCCATGCGGGCCATCGGCGAGAAAGACCTGATCACCAGCACGCACCGCGGCCACGGGCATTGCCTGGCTCGCGGCGGCGAGTTGAAGCTTATGCTGGCCGAACTCTGCGGCAAGGAGACCGGTTACTGCCGGGGTCGCGGGGGGTCGATGCACATCGCCGACGTCAACGCCGGCAACCTGGGAGCCACGGGAATCGTGGCCGGGAACATCCCGGTCGGCACCGGCGCCGCTCTGGCAGATGAAGGGCCAGGGACAGGTCACGCTCTGCTTCTTCGGCGACGGGGCCTCCAACAACGGGACCTTCCACGAATCGCTGAACATGGCCGGCGTCTGGAAACTGCCGGTGGTCTACGTCTGCGAGAATAATCTTTACGGCATGAGCGTTTCGGTCGAGCGGGCCTGTTCGGTCAAAGACATCGCCACCCGCTGCTCGGCCTACGGCATGGACGGCGTGATCGTCGACGGACAGCGCGTGCTCGACGTTCAGGCCACGATTGCCGCAGCCGTCGAGCGGGCACGCCAGGGCCGGGGGCCGACGCTGGTCGAGGCCAAGACCTATCGTTATCGCGGCCACAGCCGCAGCGACCCGCGGGCCTACCGCACCAAGGAAGAGGAGGCCTACTGGCACGACCACGACCCCATCAAGCTGTTCCGCGAACTGCTGGTCGCCGAGAAGGTCATGAGCGAGGATGAGATGGACGCCCTTGAGGCCGAGGTGGACCAGGAGATGGCCGAGGCCGAGAAATTCACCCTCGAGGAAAGCCAGTTCCCGTCGCCCGAGGCGCTTTACGAAGACGTTTACGCCGGATGGGTCCAGGGCAAGTACGGCCTGGAGCGGGTGGACTAAGCGGTCTGACGTATGTTTTGCATGGTGGGGGTGCCATGGTCTGGCGTAGCCAGGCCATGACCCCGATTCTATCGGGGGGAGATAATCACGGCCTGACCTTCGGTCAGACCGTGGCACCCGCCTGGAGCGGGTGGACTCGTAGAAAAAAGAACCAGGAGTTATCCTGCCTGCAGGGCTGCGGGCGGTTGAAGGATTCCCAGGAGAGAGGTTTCAAATGGCGGAAATGTTTTATCGTGAAGCGGTCAAAGAGGCCATCGCCGAGGAGATGCGGCGCGACGAGCGGGTCTTTGTCATGGGCGAGGACGTGGCCATCTATGGCGGCGCCTACGGGGCGACCCGCGGCCTGATGGAGGAGTTCGGCGAGGAGCGGGTGCGCGACACGGCCATCAGCGAAGCGGCCATCGCCGGAGCAGCCGTCGGAGCGTCGATGGCCGGCCTGCGGCCGGTGGCCGAGATCATGTACTTCGATTTCATGACCATCGCCATGGATCAGTTCGTCAACCAGGCGGGCAAGAACCGCTACATGTTCGGCGGCAAGACCACCGTGCCGATGGTCCTCAGGACCGAGGGCGGAGCGGGACGGTGCATCGCCGCTCAGCACTCCCAGAGCCTGGAGGCCTGGTTCACCCACGCCCCGGGTGTATTCGTCGTCGCCCCCAAGGGGTTGCTGAAGACCTGCATCCGCGACGACAACCCGATCCTGTTCATCGAGCACAAGATGCTTTACGGCGTCAAGGGCGAGGTGCCGGACGAGGAGTACACGATTCCCCTGGGCAAGGCGGCCGTCCGCCGCGAGGGCGGCGACGTGACGATCGTTTCCTACAGCCGCATGGCCCTGCGAGCCGAAGAGGCGGCCGGGCTGCTGGCCGAAGAGGGAATCGAGGCCGAGGTCATCGACCTGCGGAGCCTGAAGCCGCTGGACACGCGCTGCATTCTGGAGAGCGTCAAGAAGACCGGCCGGGTGCTTCTGGCCAGTGAAGGGGTGCAGAACACCAACTTCGTCTGCGAGATCGCCACGCGAATCAACGAGCACGCCTTTGATTACCTGGACGCCCCGATCGTTCGGGTTTGTGCAGCCGATGTGCCGGTGCCGATGAGCCCCACGCTGGAGGACGCCGCTATCCCGACGCCCCAGCGGATCGCCGAGGCGGCCCGTAAGCTGGTTAACAAGGAGACCTGACCCGTAGCCACAGGTTATCGTTTATCGTTTAGACAGTAGGGTGGCTGCTTGCAGCCACGCGGTCTATTCTCACAATCGGCGGCTGCGCTTCAGCCGCCCTACATGGCTGTCGCCTATCATTCAGCAGTCAGGAAGCGATTCATATGATACAGAAAGTTCTGCTGCCCAAGCTGGGACAAACGGTCGAGTCGGCCGTCATCGAGACCTGGCACAAGAGCGAAGGCGACCGTGTCGGCAAGGGCGACGTGCTTTGCGAGATCACCACCGACAAGGCGACCCTGGAGGTCGAGTCGTACCACAAGGGCACTCTGCTGAAGATCATCGGCCAGTCCGGCAGCGAGTTGCCGGTCAACAGCCTGATCGCCATCATCGGCGACCCCGAGGACGCGATCCCCGAAGATCTGCTGGCCGGCGGCGTGCAGGCGGAGGCCGGCGGCGCGCCTGCCGAGGCGGCGCCTGCCGCTCAGGCTGAACCCGTGCCCGCCCCGTCTCCGGTTGCCGCGGCCAAGACCCCGGCGGCCCCCGGGCCTGTGGCCGAGCCGGTTGCCGCAACGGCCGCTCCCGCCGCGGGACGGCTCTTTGTGTCGCCGCGGGCCCGCAAGCTGGCCGCCGCCGAACATGTGCCCCTGGCCGTTGTCCGGGGCAGCGGTCCCGAGGGGCGCATCGTCGAGCAGGACGTCAGCAAATATGTCGGCAAGGTCAAACAGGCCAAGGTCACGCCGCTGGCCCGCAAGCTGGCCTGCGAACGGGGCCTGGACGTGCTGGCCCTGGCCGCCGAAGGCCGGAAGGTGACCAAGGAAGACGTCCTGGCCGCCCGGCCGACAGTGGCTGCGCCCGCCGCGCCGCGGATGATGCCCAAGGCGGGGCGCGTCGGGCTGACGGCCATGAGGCGGATCATCGCCGAGCGAATGACCCTCTCGAAACGTGAGATTCCATGTTACTACCTGAACATGGACGTCGACATGACCGACCTGATGGAGACCCGCCGCCGCTTCAATACCAGCAGCAGCGTCAAGGTCTCGATCAACGATTACATCATCATGGCCTGTGCCCGGGCCCTGGCCGAGTTTCCCGAAGCCAACAGCAGGTGGGACGGCGACGGAATTGTCTATCGCGGCGAGTGCAACGTCAGTTTTGCCGTGGCCCTGGACGCCGGGCTGATCGTGCCGGTGGTCAAGAACATCGAGCGAATGAAGCTGGAGCAACTTGCCGCCAAGTCGCGAGAGCTGATCGAGAAGGCCCGCGGCAAGCGGCTTCTGCCCGAGGAGTACGAGGGCGGCGGCATGACCGTCTCGAACCTGGGCACGTTCGGCATCAAGCATTTTACGCCGATCGTCAATCCGGGCGAAAGCTGCATTCTCGGCCTGGGCATCATCGAGGACCGCGTGGTCATCCGCCAGGGTGGCATCCACATTCGCAAGATGATGACCATGACTCTGGCCGTGGACCACCGCCTGGTCGACGGGGCGGTCGGGGCGAAGTTCCTGGAGCGCATTCGCGACCTTCTGGAAAGCCCCTCGCAGCTCGAGAAGTAATCGCTCCCCGCGGCGCCGGCATGGGACGAACAAAAAGTGAGTGCTTTGCCTCGCACCGGCGGCCCGGCGGGGCAGGGCACTTTTGCTTGTTCCGGGGATGTGTTGCCCGGGCTTGCCCGAAGGCTCGGGCCTCAACAGGATTGGCTGATCGACGGTTTGGGAAAGTGCGTCATGTTTGAAATTGCGAGCAACGAACGAATCGCGCCGCTGGTTCACAAGCTGTCGGTCCGGGCCGCCAAGATCGCACGCAAGCGGCGGGCCGGGCAATTCGTCATCGTCCGCGTGACCGTGCAGGGCGAGCGCATTCCGCTGACCATCGCCGACAGCGACCCGCAGGCCGGGACGATCACCCTTATTGTCCAGGCGGTCGGCCGGTCGACGACGAGCTTGTGCCAGTTGCAGGCCGGCGAATCGATCCGCGACGTTGTCGGCCCGCTCGGGCGCCCGACGCACATCGAGAAGTTCGGCCGTGTCGTGATCGTGGGCGGCGGCATCGGCACGGCGGTCGCCCTGCCGATTGTCGGGGCCATGAAGGCGGCCGGCAACGACGTTTCGGCCATCATCGGCGGCCGGAGCAGGGAACTGATCATCCTGGAAAAAGAGACCGCTCGGGTGGCCGACCGCGTGATAGTCTGCACCGACGACGGGTCTTATGGCCGCAAGGGCCTGGTGACTGAGGCCCTGGGGGAACTGATCGACCAAGGCCCGCAGATTGACCTGGTTGTGGCCATCGGGCCGGTGCCGATGATGCAGGCGGTGTGCGAACTGACCCGGGCTCCCGGCATCAGGACCGAGGTCAGCCTGAATCCGATCATGATCGACGGCACCGGCATGTGTGGCGGCTGCCGGGTCACGGTGGGCGGGCAGAGGCGTTTCGCCTGTGTCGACGGCCCGGAGTTCGACGGCCACCAGGTGGACTTCACCGAGTTGCGTAACCGGCTCGGCGCGTTCCGGGACATGGAAGCCGAAGCTCGCGGGCAGTTCGAGGAGTTCTGCCGCCTTGACGAGCAGGCCCGGAAGCTGGAGGGGGAGTCATGAGCGAGCCGCACAACAGCAAGGACAAAGCCCAGCGACAGCCCATGCCTGAGCAGCCGGCCTGTGAGCGGGTCCGAAACTTCGACGAGGTGCCCTACGGGTACGATCCGGAGACCGCCGCCGCCGAGGCGGCTCGCTGCCTGAAGTGCAAGAAGCCGCTCTGCGTAACCGGCTGTCCGGTGGAGGTCGACATTCCGGGTTTCGTGTCGGCCATCGCCGAGGGCGACGTGGCCCGGGCCATCAGGATACTCAAGGAGACCAACGCCTTGCCCGCGATCTGCGGCCGCGTCTGCCCACAGGAAACTCAGTGCGAAGCGCGGTGCATTCTAGGCAAGAAAGGCACGGCGGTGGCCATCGGCAACCTGGAGCGTTTCGCCGCCGACTGGGAACGCGAGCAGGGCCAGGTTGACGTGCCCGAGACGGCCGAGTCGACGGGTCGCCGCATCGCCGTCGTCGGCAGTGGACCGGCGGGATTGACCTGCGCGGGCGAGCTTGTGCGTCGCGGCCACGAGGTGATCATCTTCGAGGCCCTGCATGCCGCCGGGGGCGTGCTGGTCTACGGCATTCCGGAATTCCGCCTGCCCAAGAGCATCGTCAAGGCCGAGATCGACATCCTGCGGAAAATGGGCGTGCAGATTCAACTCAACGCCGTGGTGGGCAAACTCGACACCATCGAGGAACTGCTCGAGCAGTTCGACGCGGTCTTTATCGGCACCGGGGCCGGGCTGCCGAAGTTCAAGAACATCCCGGGCGAGAACCTGGTCGGCGTCTACTCGGCCAACGAGTACCTGACGCGGGCCAACCTGATGCGCTCGTACCTGTGGCCGGCCAGCGGCACGCCGCCCATTCGCTCCAGGCGGGTGGTCGTCATCGGAGGGGGCAACGTGGCCATGGACTCGGCCCGGACGGCGGTGCGGCTGGGGGCCGAGAAGGTCATACTGGCCTACCGCCGCAGCGGCGAAGAGATGCCCGCCCGGGCCCCGGAGATTCATCACGCCGAGCAGGAAGGCGTGGAGTTCGCCCTGCTAGTCGACCCGATCGAGGTCCTCGGCGACGCCGCCGATCACGTGCGGGGCCTGCTGTGCCTGAAGATGAAGTTGGGCGAGCCGGATGACTCCGGCCGCCGGAGGCCGCTGCCGATCGAGGGCTCGGAGTTCGAGATCGAGTGCGACACGGTCATCCCGGCCCTGGGCAACGACCCCAATCCCCTGATCGGCCGGACGACCGAAGGTCTGAAGGTCGGCAAGTGGGGCAACATCGAGGCCGACCTGGAGACGGGCCGGACCAACCTGGAGGGCGTCTATGCCGGCGGCGACATAGTGACCGGTGCGGCGACGGTGATTGAGGCCATGGGCGCCGGGCGCAAGGCGGCCGGGGCCATCAGCGAGTACGTGATGTCCCGCAAGCCGAAGGGTGTACGTCAAGATTGTAGGTAAAGTCAAGTAGATCTGGTCAACAGACCCGACGGGGGTGGCATGCGTCGCTGGCGACGCATGTTCCGTGA
>JAACEH010000181.1 GCA_011682595.1 Anaerolineaceae bacterium | reverse complement strand
CAGGCACCGGCGGACCACTTCCAGCGGTTTGGGCAGGGCCCGGGGCCGGCCCGGGGCCTGGTCCTCGAGCTGCATTCGCCAGGGAAAAATCTCGCCGATCCTGAGGACCACCTGCACGTCGGGGCAGGCCGCCTTGACGGCGGCGGCCACCTCCGCCAGTTGTGGGGCCAGGGCCGCGGCAAGGTTCATGCCCTGCAGCGGCGGCAGAAGTTCCCAGGTCCCGATGCAGCCCCGGTGCCGGCGGACCAGTTCCACGGCGGCGTCGCGCCACTCGGCCAACTGTTCGGGGCTCTCGGCCGGCAGTGGCTGACCGTGCTGGTCAACGTAGGGCAGCAGCGCGCGACCGCGGACTTTCCTGGTTGCCCGGCCTTCGTCCCGCAGCGATTCCAGAAAGGCCAGCCCGGCGACGACTTCTTCGCTCGGGGAACCGGCCAGGTCCTGGGCTGAGAAGTTGACGATGCCCTCGTCGAACAGGGTCGCCCACGTGGCGGCGGCCTCTTGCGGCAGGTCCGCGCCCCAGCGGACGGTGTTGAGCTGGCGGAAGACAGGCTCGGGCGAATTGGGTGGCTGGGATGGCTTGGGTGGCCGGGATGGGGGGTGAGTGATCCGCCAGCGGGCCACCTCGATGGCCAGCCGTTCGCCGGCCTCGGCGGCCTGGGCCAGTGTGTCGTCGGCCAGGCGGCTGCGACGATCATGATTGGCGAACATGGCGTCGTGCAGCATGGCGCCCGCCCGGCTGAGCCGCTCGGCGAGGTCCCTGGGCACAAAGACCCCCAGGGTGCGGCCGGCCTGCTCGAGTTGCGAGTTCCAGAGCACGCGGCTGCGGGCCAGCTCGTAGTTGAGGTTCCAGACCTGGGCGCTGCCGGTTCGCGGGATGCGGTAGGACTGGCCGCCGTTGTCGGCCTGCATCCAGAGGTACCCGAACCCGGGGCTGGCCCAGCGGACGTTGACCACGAACCAAGCCTGGGCCATGGAGAGGTCCGCCTGGCGAATCTCCAGCCCCTCCTGGCCGCCCAGTAGCGGCCGACTGCACAGGGCCCCGTCGCCGGTGGTCAGCAGCACCCGCCCGATGTCGGTCCCGGCCAGGCGGTTGTCGTCCTGTCCGAATGCGGCGAATTGCAGGTTGGCCATCGAAAGGTCACTCCGCTGCTACTCTGCGAAGTAGCTCGCTACGAAGCACGAGCGGCGCCCACCGCCGGGAGCTTCCGGGAAGGAAGCCAGGCCCGCCTCCGGGTTCCATCCGGCTGGTCAGTCCAGCCGCTCGTTGATCTCGTCGAGCAGTTTCTGCTGGCGATGGACCACGTTGCCGAGGTCGGCCAACATCAGCAGCACGTGCCGGGCCAGCAGTCCGCCCAGGGCCAGCGTGGCGGCCAGAACCGCCATGGCCAGGAAAACCCCCAGGGCGGGCATCAACATCTCCTGGCCGCGCAGGGCCAGGACGATCATGCCGCTGATGCCCAGCACCAGGCACACCCCGCCCAGGGCGAAGCCGGCGGTTCGCGCCGACCCGGCCAGGCGGCGGTGCCACCTCAGGGCCCGGCGAGCCAATGCCCGCCCGCCGGCCGACAGGCCGGTCGGCGTCTGAACCCCGATCGGCGGCACGGCGACGAGTTCGTCCTGCTCGTCCTCGGCCTCCTCGGGCGGCGCCGCTTGTTGCGGCTCGAGCGGCTCGGCCGCCACGGGTTGCGGGGTGACCGCTTCCGGGACGACCGGCTTGCGGGCCTCGCCGCCGGTGCCGGCCAGGGCCGCCATCGTGTCGTCGGCCGGCGGCGCAACCGCATCGGCGGCGGGCTTCGGAATTGCGATCACCAGGCCGCAACTGGGGCACCTGGCCTTTCGCCCGGCCGCGGTGTCCGGAGTCTTGAACGTCTTGTCGCACTGCCCGCAGGTTACCGTAATGGTCATGACAGGTTCCTCCAGGCGGCCTGCCGGCCCGCTACCCGACCGCCGCAATAGAAAAATGTAACGCGTTTCGCCCCGACAGGTCGCCCGAACGATTTGCTCATGAAGGGTATGTTAGCCGCGCCGCCCGCCACCCACAAGCGCCCAGTCGGACCGTCGGGCCTGTTGATGGCGACCTACGCGCTGCCACTTCATCGTCATGGCCACGCAAGCGTGGGCCATGCCACCCGCCACTGCGCACGAAGGGAGCCTGCTGTGGTCAACTTTCGAGTTCGATCCAGGTGATCGGCCGTTTGAAGTTCTGTTGCGCGAAAGGCCTCGATCTGGTTGGGTTGTTTGGGCGGACAGTGGGTACTCTCAGCTTTACACGCCACTGAGTGGTCGACACAACCATCGTCTCTGTGCTGCGAAGGTTCCATTCATGACACGCCGGGCGCCATGCCTCTGCTTGCAGAAGCATGCGTTGATATGGTAGTCCGGCGAGGTGGCGGCGGCAAAAGAAAAACGCCGGGGCGGGCGGAAGTGGTCGCCCCGGCGCTTCGAGTTACTGTCAATTCGGCGTGGCCACAAACACCGTGGCCACGGCACCTTGCGGCCCGATCATGGCACCCACCATGCCACCCACCGCATAGGTGGCACCCATATTCATGACTAGGCCTTGACGATCTTGGCGCGGTTCTTTTTTACGTGGGCGGTGGCGTTGCGGGTGTCGACCACCAGTTGGGCGTTCTGGACAATCCAGTCGTAGTCGTAGGAAGAATGGTCGGTCGAGATCAGCACCGCGTCCTGGGTGGCCAACATGCGAGCGGTCAGCTTCCTGCTCTTCAGGCCGATGTTGTGCTCGCGCTGTTTGGGGGCTACGGGAATGTGCGGGTCGTTGTAGTTGACGATGGCCCCGTGCTCGCGCAGCTTCTCGATGAGCGTGACGCTGGGGCTTTCGCGCATGTCGTCGACGTCGCGCTTGTAGGCCAGGCCAAGCACCAGGATCTTCGCCTCGCGCAGGCATTTGCCGCGCTCGTTCAGGGCCTGCATCAGGCGGTTGATCACGTAGTCGGGCATGCCCACATTGATCTCGCCGGCCAGTTCGATGAAGCGGGTGGTCATGTCGTACTGGCGAGCCTTCCAGGACAGGTAAAAGGGATCGATGGGGATGCAGTGGCCGCCCAGGCCCGGGCCGGGATAGAAGGCCTGAAAGCCGAACGGTTTGGTGGCGGCGGCGTTGATAACTTCCCAGACGTCGATGCCCATCTTGTCGAACAGGACTTTCAGTTCGTTGACCAGGGCGATGTTCACGCAGCGATAGACGTTCTCGAGAATCTTGGTCGCCTCGGCCACCTCGCACGAGCCCACCGGCACCGTCCGCTCCAGGGCCATGCCGTAGAGCTTGGCGGCCACCTGGCTGCTGCGGCGATCGATGCCGCCGACCACCTTGGGGATGGTCCGCGTGGTGAAGTGCGGATTGCCGGGGTCCTCGCGCTCGGGGCTGAAGGCCAGGTAGAAGTCGCGGCCGGCCCTGAGGCCGCTGCCGGCCTCGAGGATGGGCTTCAGGACTTCGCGCGTCGTGCCGGGATAGGTGGTCGACTCCAGGATAACCAGGTGCCCCTTCTTCAGGGCCTTGGCGATCTGGCGGCCGGAACTCTCGATGAAGCTCACGTTGGGTTCGCGCATCTTGTCCAGCGGCGTGGGCACGCAGATGATAATGGCCTCGACCTTCCTGAGCTGGGAGAAATCGTCGGTGGCCCGGAATCGCCCGTCCTTGAGGTTGGTCTTGATCACGCTGGCCGGGATGTGCTTGATGTAACTGCGGCCGGCGTTGAGTTGCTTGACCTTTCGCAGGTCGATGTCGAAACCGACGACGCTGAACTCGGCGGCACAGAACTCCCGCATCAGGGGCAGCCCGACATAGCCCAGCCCGATGATGCCGACCTTGGCCTTGCGGCTCTCGATTTTCTTCAGAAGGTCCATACCGTTCTCTGGCTCCAAAAAAAGTGAGCTGCACTGAATCCCTCCGGCGTATTCTACCCACCGGCCGGGGGCGGCGAAAGGGCCAAAAAAAAGGCCGCTGGCATAACCTTGGTAGGCTGCACAGCGGCTTGGTGAAAGTGGGCATAATAGCTATCGGAAGGTGCTGCAAAAAACTTAACGCGATTCTCCGATATTTTTTGCCGCCCTGCAGAAATCGATAATAATCCTCTCTTGGGAGCCGGTCCATGGTCCGGAGCACTGTGCGACGACCTCTACGGCCGCCCCCGGTGGGGGCTCATTGTATCTCGGCGCCCCGGGGCAATTCCTCGACCACGTAGGGCACAAAGATCATGCCCACCTTGCGGGCCAGGCCGCCCAGGAGCACTTTCTCGGCTTCGCTGCGGCCCTCGGCCTGGATGCCCGACGGACTGCGAGCCTCGATCATGCGGCCCTGCCCCATGTCGGGGTAGACCTGCCGCCCGGCCTTCACGTCGACCACCCGAAGCTCCAGGCTGACCCGCCCGGCATAACTGTCGGCGGCCATGGTCTGTTCGAGGTAATAGTTGTTGACCACGATCTGCACCACCTGGTCGACCTCGAAGGCCGCCCCGATCTCGACCACCCCCATCCGGGCGACTCTGGGCAAAGGCCAGCAGGTCGCGCGGATTGACGATGGTCCGGGCGGCCTTGCGGTCGCTGAGTTCCTTGGCGATGGTCTTGGCCAGGGCGAACTTCATGCCCGGGTGGCGGGACGAGACCTCCTGGGTCGCGGTGTCGACCAGCAGCAGGATGCTCTTGCCCTTGAGGGAATAGGAGGGCCGGGTCTTCTGCGGCGGCGAGAACAAGCGCACCGTTTTTTCGGTTATGTAGCTCAGTGCGCCGCAACCTCCCAGAACCAGCGAGGCCAGCACCACGAGCGACAGCAAGGCGACGTTTCTCATTTGCGCTCGCCCCCCATCAGTTCCTTGTGGTCGTAGAATTTCCAGACCGTCTGGACGGCGAAACGGTGCAGCACCTGCTGCTGCATGGCGGCCCGGCTGATCTGCGACGTGGCCAGCGGATTGTCCCGTGGGAAAATCACCGAGACGTCGCCCTCGTACAACTCGGCATCGGTCACGTCGGCCCCGACGTCGACCACCTGGAGGTGGGCCTTCACGCGGCCGCGATAGAGGTTGGCGCTGCGTTCCTCCAGGAGCGTCAGTCGCTGAATCTCGATGTACAGCACCTTGTCGGCCCCGAACTGGCGGCCGATTTCCTGAACGCTCCGGTTCTCCCAGTCCAGGTCCGTCTGCTGGTAGCGGATCACCTGCACGGGACTGACCACCCCGCTGATGCGGCCGCGAAGATGCTCGGCGATCTGCTGGATGATGAAGTTCGAGATGGCCAGGTTGGCCCCCGGGTATTCCAGGCGAATCTGCGGGCCCGAGTAGGGCAGGATCAGCAGGACCTCGGCCCGCAGGTCGTGCTCCTTGGCCACGCTCTTTTTGGGCTCGCGGTCGGCCAGAAAATATGAGAACAGATTGGGCACCCCGCAGCCGCTGCAAAGGGCCAGCACCGCCAGCAACAGAAGCAGCGCGCACTTTCGATAGGACTGTCTGAACATAGACGCCTCCTGTGAATCAGTGGTCCGACGGCGGCATGAAAAGCGACCGGAACGATCTAATGTATGATAGCCCGCTTTACCGCTTCAGGAGCCTCCGATTCGCCGCGTCCTTTCCTCCGTTGTGTTCGGGCCCGGTCATGGGCCGAAACCGCCGGTGACCTGCCCGTGAACGATCTTGTATATCCAAGCGGCCAGGGCCAGGAAGACCAGTGCATATAGCCAGACCGGGGCGTTAATGCGCAACAGAATCAGGTTCCACGAGCGGCCCAAGAGCAGCGTCACCGGCACTGTGACCGCGGCGGCGACCGTCAGGACAAACAGCACGGCCCCGAACGGCTGCACGACCACCCCCTCGACCACCCGCCCATGGGCCATGAGGGCAAAGGCGGTGGTCAGCCCGCACCCCGGGCACGGCCGCCCGGTCATGCGATAGAACCCGCAGGGCTGCAGGCCCAACTGCTGGTGGGTGCCCAGCCCTTCGGGCGCCGGCTCCAGGTGCCAGGCTACGACCAGGAGGCTCCAGCAGACGGCCATGGCGGCCAGCTGCACGACCCGCTCGGCGACCGAGGCCCGCGGCCACCAGGAAACCGGCTCGTCGAGTTCAGACGCCGAGGGCGATTGCGGCGGCGGCGGACGGAACGTTTCGGCCGCTTCGGCGACCGGCTGGCGGTTACTTGCCTTCAAGGCTGCTCCCGAAGCTGGAGAAGACCGGCTAAGGGTATCACGGCCACCGGGCAACGGTCAAACGCAAAATGGCTAACCCCGCGTTGACACGGGCGGGGCGCCATGGTCTGGCGCAGCCAGGCCATGACGAACGGTCGGAAGATAATCACGGCCTGACCTTCGGTCAGACCGTGGCACCC
>JAACEH010000010.1 GCA_011682595.1 Anaerolineaceae bacterium | reverse complement strand
TGTCACCTCGGTCCGCTCGCGAATCTCGGCCCCGAACCGCTTGGCCTGGGTGACCAGCCGCTCGGTGAGTTCCCACCCGCTGATGGGGTCGGGGAAGCCGGGGTAGTTTTCCACCTGGGCGGTGGTCAGAATCTGCCCGCCGGGGATCATCTTCTCGATGATGACCGTCTTGAGTTGTTCCCGCGTGCTGTAAATGGCCGCCGCCAGACCCGTCGGTCCGCCGCCGACGATGATGCAGTCGTAGACCTGTCCTTGCCGCCCGGCTATCGGCTCGCTGTCACTTGTCATGGCTGCCCTCGGTCGCTCTGGCGGCAGGTCAGGCGGTCGAAAGCGCCCGCACCACCGCCTCGATGTTCTCGGTCCGCGTCTCGGTCGGAATCGTGCAGGTTGACCCGACGATGAACGGCCACCGGCCCATCATCTCTCGCGCCGCGGCCAGTTCGTCGGCCAGGGCCTGGCCCGCGCCTTGGACGGCAAAGAGCTCGCGCGACAGGCCGCCGACCAGGGCCCGGCCGTCGCAGGCGAAACGCAGGTCGGCCAAGGTGGGGTTGGTCGGATCGTTGGTGTCCCAGTTGATGGCCTGGACGGGATAGTCGGCCAGCTCGCGGACGTAGGCGTTCGACTTGCAGACGTGCAGCATGTTCAGGAAGGCCCCGTCGACGGCTTCGAGAATCTCCAGGTCGTAGGGCCGCCCGAATTCCTCGTACTGCTCGCGGGTGAAATTGTCGGCTGTGCCCGCGTGCGTGGTGGCGAAGAACAGCCCGTCGGCCCCCTGCTCCAGGCAGAGGGAAACAAAATCGCGGAAGGTGTCGGTGATGGCCCGCAACCCGCGGTGCACAGCCGTGGGGTCGTCGGTGATAGCCGCCGCCAGGCGGTCCGCGCCGCCGGCCAGGTCCAGGGCGATGCTCATCGGGTTGAAGACCGTCATCAACAGGACCTCGTCGGGGCCCAGCTCGGACCGCAGAAGCTTGATAACCTCCAGCATCTCGCCGAGCGGCCAGGCCCACGGATCGAGCACCTCGAGGCCCCCGTAGTCGGCCGCCTCCCTGACGGCCGGCTCGAGCAGAGTCGGCTTGACGTGTTCGGCGCCGGAATACTCGAACTTGCATCCCCAGCCTTCGGTGTGGTACTGGGCCCGGACGTTGATCTTGCAGTAATCGAAGTCGAACTGCCGGTGCCAGTCGGCCAGCACCCGGGCCAGCGACTCGGGCCCGGTCTCCTCGACGTAGAAGTGCCGCCAAAGGCTGAAGGGAAGCCGATCGACCTGCCGGCCGTTAACCACTCGGGTCAGACGTTCTCGTTTGCTCAGGGGCTGGCTCATTCGATGCTCTCCAATTGCGCATAAGGTTCACTTGGGGTGATGGTAGGCCAGGACGTGCAGACTGTCAAGTCGTTCGATGTCAAGTCGTTCGATTGACCCGCCGGGCGTCAGCCCTTATAATCGGTTTATTACCCACTGCGGAAAGGCTCCGAATGCGAAGTCACCTTTGGTGGAAACCGCGACAATGAGTCTTCCCCTGGAATTCGGCCGGCCCTGGGCCCTGTTGCTGCTGCTGGTGCTGGCGCCGATGGGCTACCTGGCCTGGACGACCAGGGCCCCGCTGGGCGGCGGCCGCTGGTGGCTCTCGACGGTTGTCCGCGTAGCCCTGGTTTTGCTGGTGGTGCTGAGTCTGGCCGACCTCCGCTGGGCCCGCCACAGCAACGACCTGTGCGTCTTCTTCCTGGTCGACGGCAGCAAGAGCACGGGGCCGCTCGAGGTGGCCGGCCGGGACGAGTCCGGCGGCGGTTCGGGACGCGGACTGCCCAAGGCCCTGGCGGTGGCCCGCAAGCAGATCGTCGGCGAACTGCTGCAGATGAAAAAGGGCGACCGCTTCGGCGTCATCGTCTTCGGCCAGAGGCCGCTGCTGGTCCGCGCTTCGAGCGTCAGGGACACCGCTTTTAAGTTCAGGCCGATCGACCCGCAGGTCGGCGACTTCACGAACATCGGCCGGGCCATCCGCTTTGCGGCCAGCCAGTTTCCCCGCGGCTACCAGAAGCGAATCGTCCTGCTCAGCGACGGCAACGAAAACCTGGGCGACGCCCGCATAGAGGCCCGGGCGGCGGCGGCAGCCGAGATCGACATCCTGACCTGCCCGCTGGCGGCCACCTATGGGGCCGACGTGGTGGTCAGCGGCATGTTCGTGCCACAGAGGGCCCGCCCCAACCAGCCGGTCAGGATCAAGGTCAGGATCGAGTCCACGCGGGCCACCGAGACCATGGTCCGCGTCTATCGCGACGGTGAGGCCATCGCCGAAGGGACGGTCGCCCTGGACAAGGGAACCAACCTTATCGACGTGGCCAGCGACACCGTGGAGGAGCCGGGGTTCTACCGCTGGGAGGTCATAGTCGAGCCGCCGGCCGGCAGCGACGACGTTGTGGAGAACAACACGGGGCTGGCCTACACGCAGGTTTACGGCGAATCCCGCGTCCTGTACCTGGAGGGCTACCCCGAGCATGCCCGGCGGCTGCGACAAGCGCTTCGGGACGGTGCCGCTCGCGGCAAGGGCGGCTTCACCCTCAAGACCGGGAGCATGCGAAACGTTCCCTCGGCCATCGAGGACCTGGCCCCCTACGACTGCGTGATACTGAGCGACATTCCGGCCAGCGCCATGAGCAGCGACCAGATGAAGTTGTTTCAGAACTACGTCAAGGAACTGGGCGGCGGGCTGATCATGATCGGCGGCCAAATGAGTCTGACCACCGGCGGCTACGTCGACACGCCGATCGAGCGGATCCTGCCGGTCGACCTGCACCTGGACCGCGAGAAGCACCTGGCCAGCCTGGCCCTGGTCATCGTGGTCGACCAGTCGGGCAGCATGGGCGCGACGGTCGGCGGCTCGACGACAAAGATGGACCTGGCCAACCAGGCCTGCGCCAACGCGATCTCCCTGCTGGATTACTACGACCAGGCGGCCGTCTGCATGACCGACACCTCGCCCAAGTGGGTCGGCGGCAAGCTCCGCTACATGACCGGCCCCAACAAGTCCCGCCTGACCAGGGACGTTCTGCGGAACCGTCCCGGTGGCGGCGGCATCTTCGTCAAGACCGGCCTCTACGCCGCTTACGAGGAACTCAAGAAATCGGACGCCCAGTCCAAGCACGTCATCCTCTTTGCCGACACCCGGGACAGCGAGCAGCAGAACGGCTGCTTCAAGATGGCCGACGACTACCTGCGGGTGCATAATATCACGCTGACCTCGATCGGCCTGGGCGATCCCCGCGACCCCGACGTTCCGTTTTTGCGGACCCTGGCCGAACGGCACGGCAACGGCCGCTTCTACATCACCAGCAATGCCCGCGACCTGCCGGAGATTTTCACCAAGGACACCTATATCGTCAGCCGCAACGCGATCGTCGAAGTCAAGGAAGGCTTCCAGGCCGGCCAAGTGGGCAGTGCCGAGATGATCGACAACATCGACTGGCCGTCGGCCCCGCGGCTGTACGGCTACGTGGCCACGCGGCCCCGGCCCAAGGGCGAGGTGCTGCTGGTGGCCAAGGACGACGAGCCGCTGCTGGCCCGCTGGCGGTACGGGCTGGGCAAGGCGACCGTCTTTGCCAGCGACGCCAAGGACCGCTGGTCGAAGGACTGGATCGGTTGGGGGGGGTTCGATAAGTTCTGGCCGCAGATTGTCCGCTGGACGATGCGCCAGCCGCGCAGCCGCAACATCCGCACGCAGACGGTCGTCGACGGCAGCCGCGTGCGGATCATCGTCGATGCCATTGACAGCGACGGCGAGTTCATCAACGGGCGGATGCTCTCGGCCCGCGTGATTTCGCCCGATCCGTCGGCCGGGGTCAGGAAGGTGGCGCTGCACCAGGTGGGCCCCGGACGGTATGCCGGTTACTTCGAGGCCAAGGTCACCCAGGCCGTGCACCAGATCGGCATCGTCGACGACGAGGCCGGCCGCGTGGTCGACTCGGCCGGGGCGGTGCTGAGCTACCCGCCGGAGTACCGCGACACGGGGCCCAACCTGGTCCTGCTCCAGCAACTGGCCGACCTGACGCGCGGCCGGTTTGTCCCAGGCCGCCTGGCCGGCAGCTTCAAGCGCAAAGAGCGGCCGGCCAGCGCCCTGCGGAGCGCCTGGGTGGCCATGCTGGTGGTCGGCGTGGGCCTGCTGGTGGTCGATGTCGCCTCGCGGCGGCTGGTCCTGCCGGACTTCCTGGCCGGGCGGCGCAAGCGGCTGAGCAAGGCCGTCGGCGACAAGGCCGACCAGGTGATGACGCGGCTGAGGGAAAGTCGCGACCTCTCGCGCCGCCGGCAGGAGCGGATCGAAGATCTGCCGGTCGGCGAAGCGTTGCTTAAACACCAGGACCAGCGCCCCACCGGAGCGCCGCGTGGAAAGGCGGCCCTGGCCGGCCAGGGCGAGGTGGTCGAACTGAAACGCGCCAAGGGCAAGGGAGAACGGAATGCGGCGCCGCCGAGCACGACCGAGAGTCTGTTGGCGGCCAAGCGACGCGCCCAGCAGCGCACTAAGGGATTCTCCGACGAGGTGGACGAGGTGTAAGTACCCGGCGCCGCTCGGAGCGGTCACCGGACAGACAAAGGGAAGCTTACTGAGGTCGCCGGGTCTTGTTGCCGACGATCTCTCAGGACACGACGGCCGAAAGGAGAAAATCACCATGACCCAGATGCCCCCCATTCAACCGCACGAGCCGGAGTCGCCGCCCCCTCAACCCCCGCCTCAGCAGAGACCGGGACAGGCGCTTCCTCAGCAGGTTTCGCCACCACAGCCCCCGCGACGAGGCCGCGGGGGACTCTGTTTCCTGTTGATCTTCCTGGGACTCAGCGTCGTGTTTAATCTCCTCCTGCTGTTGGGCCTGGCGGTCAAGGCCGGCGGCAGCGGCACGTCGGGCAACGGCGTGCCCTTGAAGAAGGTCCTCGTGACGGGCGCCGACACCAAAGACGCGATCGCCCTGATCCGCGTGGAAGGCATCATCACGGAGTACCCCATCAAGGGCGCTTTCGGCGGAATGCAGAGCGCCGACTTCGGCTACCTGAAACGCCAGGTGGCCCTGGCCCTGGCGGACGACAGCGTCAAGGCGGTGGTCCTGAAAGTAAACTCTCCCGGCGGCGGAGCGACGGCCTCGGACATGATGCTCCGCGAGCTGAAGAAACTGCCGGCCGGCGGCAAGAAAATTGTCGTTCACATGGGATCGGTGGCCGCTTCGGGCGGCTACTACGTCAGCATGGCCGGCCAGAAGGTTTATGCCCTGCCGACCACCATCACCGGTTCGATCGGTGTCATCGGCCAGATTTTCAACGTCGAGGGCCTGATGAGCGACAAGCTGGGCATCAAAACGGTCATCTTCAAGAGCGGGCCGTACAAAGACGTCCCCAGCCGCTTCCGCGACATGACGGTTGAGGAACACAAGTATGTCCAGGACACGTTGATCACGCCCGTTTACGAGCGGTTTCTGGACATGGTCGCTGAAGGCCGGCCCGGCATGACCCGCAGCCAGATCCGTCAGCTGGCCGACGGCCGCGTCTACGTCGGCCAGGCGGCGGTCGACAACCGCCTGATCGACCAGATCGGTGTTCTCGAGGACGCCATCGAGGAGGCCAAACGCCTGGCCGGCATCAGCCGGGCAAGGGTTATTCAGTACAGCCGCCAGCCGACGCTGATGGACCTTCTCGGCATGTCGGTTCGGGCCAACAGCCGGCCGGTCATTGACATCAGCCGCGAGACGATCAACAGCCTGGGCACGCCCGAGGTGCTGATGCTCTGGCGACTGTAATAGGGGGCTTCTGCGACCGGAGGTTCCGCTCGAAAGCGAGGGGGGCGATCGTTTTTGTGCAACTTTAGCCTTTCGACTTGCCGAAATAATAAGGAGAATCACACGTCCGGAGGAAGCCAGTGAAACGGTTACCAGTTGCGACAATCGCTCTGTGTCTGCTGGTCCTTTGCGGGTCGGTCGGATGCGCCCACCCGATGACCTCCTACAACGAGGGCCGGGCCAGGCTGATCAGCAGCCACGACAAACT
This sequence comes from Anaerolineaceae bacterium, assembly GCA_011682595.1. The sequence continues at coordinate 7,945 of JAACEH010000010.1, read as the reverse complement.
CCTGGCCGGCGACCGAGCCCTGGCCAGCGAGCAGTTTGACCGCGCCTCCAGGTTGTACTCGGACGCCAACCGCGAACTGTACCAGGCCATTCGCCACTTCGCCGACGCCGAACGCAACATTGAGGCCGACATCCGCGTCGTGGACGACCAGCACAGCCGCCTGAGCCGGCGGCCGACGCCGGCCGACGACCGCTCGGTCCGCATCGGCGCCCGCACCGTCGAGGTGGACCGCTACTACATCGACAGCCTGCGGGCCTACCGCGAGACCCTGGCTCTGGCCGTGGTCATGAGATCCATCGCCCTGACGCGAGACGGCGAAGCGCACTACCGCTCGGCGGCCAAGCAGCTCATCCTCGGCGACCAGTTCTACGAAGGCAGCCAGTTTGCCGCCGCCGAGACGTCTTACCGCTACAGCGAAAAAGAGTTTCGCCGCGCTGCGACCAGGCTGGACGAGGCCAACGGTTTCATCAGAACGCAGACCGCCGAAGGCTCTCGCCTGGCGGTCGCCGCCGCCGAGGGGGTCTGGGAGAACATGCAGCTTCTGGCCGCCGTGGCCCGTCGCCGCACAGCACAGACCGACGCCTACCTGGCCGCCACGGTGGGGCGACTGACGCTGGCCCGGCGGGTCGTCGCCGCCTACAAGAACACCAAACCGGGCAACATTCCCGACATCAGGATCGCCCCGCTGGAACCTTTGCCGCAGGTAGTTCGCTCCGGCGTCAACCAGCCGAGGATTCCCGGCGCCGCCCTGAAACAGTAGGCCGCCGACACCCAGGGGCGGGCCGAGTCGGGTCATGGTTTTGCCGCTGCAGGGCGCGGCTTCTTGAGTTCGTCGATAAGGAAAGACGAGACCAGCGGCACCACCTTGCCGTCTTTGGCCGGCGGAACACTGGTCACGGTGATGGCCTTGAAGTAGGTCCCCAGATTGGGGTACTTTTTCAGACAGGCCGCTGCAAGACGTTTCTGCCGGGGGGCCACCTCCTCCAACGACTCGGTCCTGAGCAGGCGGTTCTCCAGGTAAAGGTGCAGCCGCCCTTTGCGCGACACGGCGTCGCAACGGTAAACCGCCCGTCGGCCGTCGGAGGTGGTGAGCACGTCGACCGGCCTTTCAGGAAAACCGATCTTTTTCATCAAGGCCTGCAGCGGGGTCAGGGCGCGGACCAGTGCGCCCGGCGTGCGGTACGGCAATCGCCCGGCCATTCTGACCGCCGCGCCGTAGAGGGCCACGGCCGGCAGGTTGCGGCCGGCGGCCTGCTCGACCTTCGCCGCGGCGAAAGCCTTGCCGTAGTCCAGCCCTCCCATTCTGGCCGGAATCATCGTGAAGTGAGCGGCCCGCCACTTGCCGCCGACCTTCCACATCAGCAGGTGCAGATTCTGAAGGTCGCCGTAGTTGTCCTGGCCGACAAAAACCACGTAGACCTGTCGCCTGTGGCGCGAAAGCAGGCCGAAGGTGGAGAGGTGCTCCGGGTAGTCGGATTTCATGCGGTAGGGGAAGGTCACTTTCTTCTCCGCGGCGGTGATCCGGAAGTCGGCTCCCTCGAAGAATCGGATCCTCGGGCGGGCCGGGAAAACCGACCGGGCACTGGTCAGCAGCCTCGCGGCCTGCTGTTTCAGCGACATCAACTGGGCCGCCGACAGCCGCTGCTCGTCGAACAGGTGGAACGACACGTCGAACAGCTCGCCCGAGGCGATGGCCTTCCGGACGGCTCGGACGACCTCGTGGTCGGGGCCCACCGCCTTGGCCGTCCAGCCGGTCGAGACGGCGGCCGGGGCCGCCCCCGAAATGCTCAACACGGCCGCCAGTACCGCAGCGGATCGGACGACCGTCCTGTGGTTCAATCTCATGGCCTGCCTCCCTTTTGGCGGCGCCGGGACCCCTGCCGCCCGGGGCTGAATGTCGCCACAGCCGCAATCCTACCCCAGGAAGCGGCGACCGTCAAACGCTACTCCCCGGCGGCACAGTCGCAGGGGCGGATGGGGTGCCCTGGGGTGGGTGGTGGGCGAATTAGTTTGACCGGGAATGGCGAATCGGTTAGGCCTTGCCGCGGTTTCCATATGCGGAAGGACCCACAAAGCCTGAGGACAAGGAGAATCTTCATGAAAGCGGACCAGGTGATTGATGAGCAGGTGCTGCTGACTGCCGCACAAGTGGCCGACCAGGCGACGGTCGAGGGCAGAAAGAAGATGGTCACGGTCGACGGGCGGCGGCACCTGGCCATCGAGACCAACGCGCTGGTGACGCTCCGTCCGCCGCGAAGCGACCTGTCGCCGATGAACGTGCTGGTGATCCACCTGAAGCTGGCCCGGCCGATGGAGGGCAGCCTGCTGACGCGGTTTCACTATTCGACTCGCGCCCCCGGCATGGCGGCCAACGACATTCGTTTCTCGGTCCTGCACTTCAACCAGCCCAGGCCCTGGCGGGGTTGGCAAAGAATCGTGATCCCGGCCGAGAACCTGGTGGCCACCGGCTTTCCCGACGGCTGGAAAGACGTCGAGTCGATTGTCCTGGACTTCCACTCGCGCCAGGACCGAGGCACGGTCATCATCGGCGACATCGAGCTTTTGCAGGTTCGCAGACCGCGCGGGCCGAGGATGAGCGATCGGGAACTGCTCGAAGCCCTGGACCTGGATCGTCCCGAGCTCAAGACGGTCGCCCGGCACGCTGCCCGCGGGGCGACGGAGCGGGCCATTGTCGCTTACGCTTCGTATCTGAGGAAGGCCAAGTTGCCGCCGGTTCGCGGGCCGATGGCCTATCCCCACTGGCATCCCTCGATGGCCGAGGAGATTTGCCGCCACCTGATCCTCCAGCAACAACTGCCGAAGAAGATCGACTGGCAGTCGAACCCCATCGGTTACCTGGAATGGAACCACGCCTTCAACCGCCACACCTGGATGGGCACGCTGGCCCGGGCCTTTGCCGAAGCCCCGGCCGCCGGGCGAGGCAAGTACGCCCGCAAGCTCGACTATTTTCTGCGTTCCTGGATCGAGCAGAATCCCGAGCCGGTGGGCCACAATGGCGGCCTGGACCCGGCCTGGGAAACGCTGTCGACCTCCTGCCGCATCAACTGGTCGTGGCCCCACGTCCTCGAGGTGGCCCAGAGGTCGCCCGAGTTCAGCGACCGCACGCTGGTGGACATGGCCAAGATGGTCCACGCCCACGCCGAGCACCTGCTGTGCTACGGGGGACACTGCAACTGGTTCATCTCCGAATCGGCGGCCATCCTGACTTGCGGGGCCATGTTCCCCGAGTTCCGCCGCGCGGAGCACTGGATGAGCACGGCCACGCGACGGCTGCAAAAGGAAATGCGTACCCAGGTTTTCAGCGACGGCGTGCAGTACGAACTGTCGCCGGGCTACCACACCATGTGCGCCGACCTGTTCTACCTGGCCTACAAGCGGGCGAAGTTTCGCGGCCGACAGTTCGCGCCGAGTTTCCGCAAGCGGCTGTGGGCCATGTTCGATTACCTGGCGGCCATCGCGCGGCCCGACGGGACGCACCCGGTGATGAACGACGCCGGCACGGCGCTGAAGCGCGGCAACGCCCGGCTGCTGGAGGCGGGCGAAGCCGAGAAGCGGCCCGGCTGGATGTGGGCCGGAAGCGGCGGCACGTGCGGCCGGCCGCCCACTCCGGGCAGCGTCCACTTTCCCGAGGCCGGCTATGCCTTCATGCGCTCCGGGTGGCGCGAGGAGGACCGCTGGGCCTTCATCGACCTGGCCGAGTTCGGGGCCGCCCACCAGCACGAGGACAAGCTGCAGGTGGAACTCTACGCCTTCGGCACGACCTTCCTGGCCGACCCGGGCATCAGCTCCTACCAGTCGGACCCCGTGGTGCGGTACTTTCGCCGCAGCGATTCGCACAACACGATCAACATCGACGGGACCGGCCAGTGGCGCCGCCGCAGCGGCGACTATGCAAGGTACTCGTCCTCCAGCCGCGGCAAGAACCTCTGGGCCGCCGGGCGCGGGCTCGACTTCGCCCAGGGTTGCTACGATGAGGACTACGGCGAAACCGAGCGCGGCCTGTTGTCCACGACCTTGCGGAACACCGCCGGCGACAAACCGATCGGCGGCATCGTTCACACGCGGGCCCTGGTTTTCCTGCGGCCGGATTACTGGCTGATTCTGGACAGCGTCGCCGGTCGCGGCACACACCAGGTCGAGGCCCTGTGGCATTTCACGCCGATGCACGTCCGCCTGGCCCCCAAGGAAGCGACCGTGCGAACCAACCGCCTGGGACAAGCCAACCTGGAACTGATCTGTCGCGGCGACTGGCAACAGGGCAAGCTGCGTCTGGTGACCGGCCGCGAGAAGCCGGCCCAAGGCTTTATCGCCATCGACGACGAGGTCAAGCCCGCGCCTTGTGCGATCGTTTCGCGGCGGATGCGTTTGCCCCTGCACGGTGTGACCGTCGCCGTGCCCTACGCCACGGGCAGCGAGAGCCATTTCCGCGTCACGACCGGCCAGGTCACCAACGGCAGAACTCGCGGCACGCATATCGTCGTCTCGCGCGGCGACGGCACGACCGACACCTTCCTCTGGCGGCACGCGGGAAGCGGGGCCCTGTCGGCCGACGGCCTGAAGTCCAACGGCCGCCTGGCCCTGGTCCGCAGGGACGCTTGTGGCGAGGTCACTTACGCCGCCCTGATGGACGGCCGCTCGCTCGGGGCCGGAAAGTTGTCGCTGAAAGGCCGGCCGGGGAAGCTTGTCGAGAAGTAACCAGTCACGCACGACGGGCACGCCCGCGCCGTGCCCCTATGTGAACCAGCCGACATGCGATCAGATCAGGCCCGGAAGATGGCGCCCATTTTGCGGCCCAGGAGACGGGTGCTGACCAGCAGGGCCGCGGCCAGCAGGACCATGGCCCAGGCGCCCAGGGCGCTGGAGACGGCGTACTGGAAGATGCTGAACTCGTCGCTGAAAATCTGCCAGATGGCCTTGGTCAGCGGGTAGAACTCGCGCGTTTTGGCCAGCACCAGCGAGTCGCCGACCTCGAGCATGCTGAAGGTGAAGACCAGGATGCCGCCGGCCACCAGGTTGGCCATGACCAGCGGCACGGTGATCTTCAGCAGCGTCCGCAGCGGCGAGGCCCCGACGTTCAGCGACGCTTCTTCGAGTGTGCGGCTGGTCTGCTGGAGGCCCGCCACGGCCGAGCGGACCATGTAGGGCAACCGCCGTATGGCGTAAGCGGCCACCAGTAGCAACACCGGGTTGGTCTCGGGGTAGAGATAGTTGCGGCTCCAGATGCCCCACTCGACCAGGCGGCGGCCCAGGTCGTAGTAGCAGCTCAGAAAACCGAAGGCCAGCACCAGGCCCGGAACAGCCAGCGGCAACATGACCATGGCGTCGAGCAGGTTGCGGCCCAGAAACTTTCGGCGGACCAGCAGCCGGGCCACCCAGATGGCCACGACGGCGCAGAGGCCCGTGGCGGCCAGCGAGTAGAAGAAACTGTTGCGAATGGCGGGCAGCGTCAGGCTGTTGGCCAGGGCCTCGCGGTGATGGGCAAGGGTGAACACCGGCGGCAACACGGTGCCCGACCAACTGTCTCGATTCGCAAGCGATCCGCCTCGGACCACTCTTGCGAATCGCGAAAGGCCGACAATCGCTGCAGGAGCTTTTCATCGGCGAGGTCGCTTACGATTCCCAGCATGTCGGATCGAAACTTGTCATTGTCCCGCATTCCCACCCAAATGGTTTCGGTAATCATTTCAGGTTCGCCGAACTCGTCGAATGCATAAGTGAGATGATACTGCAGGCTTCTTCGGGACTTCAGCGGCCACTTGCTATCACCGTTGAGTACTGCAGCGAAGTACTTGTCGAGGGTTATCCTACAGGCACGACGCACCTCAAGAACTCTTTTCTGCTCGTTGATCGTGACCATCGAGACGTCGCTAGCGATAAAGCCCCTTGGCAATTCGTGAGCGGCAACATGCACAAGAAGACTCACTATGGCCTTAGACCGTTGCAGCGTAACGGCGCGCGTTTTGTCCCAGTCCTCCATAATCAACTGGCCGAGATACTCAATTGTGTCGCTGGTCCACCGCTGATTGAAGGCCAACCGAAGCTTCTCGAACCGGGCGTCGTCCTGTACGCATGCCAGGGCCTTCGCCCGCAGATCGTCTTCGACAGCGCTTCGCCTGTCCTTTATAAGCAGGCGAGTGCCGGTCCGTCTTCGGAAAGCAATTGCGCGAGCAGACGCCGCTTCCTGTTGTTCAACTCGGCGAGTATCTTCTTCCGCAGCCAAGCCGCTCGCTGTCGAAAGCAAGCAGGAAACGATCAGCGCGATCAGAAGGGGCAGCCTCATTTCTTCCCCTTCTTCTCTTTATCAGGGAACAATTTGCGGACTTGTGGGATGATCTTCAGCGACTCCTCGAACGCCGCCTTGATTCTCGGGTCCTTGGACTCCATGATTTTGTCTTCCAGGACGACCTTGGCCAATCTCTCGCCGTAAATCTTCACGATGACGATCGTCAGCATCTTCAGCCGCTCCTGGCGTCGCCACAACTCTATGTCGCGGCGCTCGCGTCCGGGCAACTCGGAGAGACTGTCCACCTCGATTTGCTTCAACGCCGCCTGTGCCCCCGGAAGGCCAATCTTAATCAGTGCCTGCAAACACGGGTAGCTGAACCGGATCGTCACGCGGGAGCCAGTGCCCCAGCCAGGGCCCCAACTCTTGTCGATCAGGCTCGCGAGCGTAGGTGCCGCCTCCGGGACGCGAAGCGTGCCCAGCGATTGGCAGGCAAGCGAGCGGTTGTCGATCTGGGCGCGAGAGTTCCCGAGAACCTTCAGACAGAACTCGACGAACCTTTTCCGGTTCTCGACATGGGCGGTCGCAGCCTTTGCAAAGTCGCGAAAGTCCAACGCCATAATGGACAAGTCGCTAGGACCCTTTTCGTTGGGTCGCACGGCACCGGCGCTCCTCTCTTCTCTCAAGATCTCCCCTTTGGGGATGGTGAACTTCCTCTTGCCATCCGGCTGATAGACCCATTGTATTCTGGCCGACCATATGTCCTGAGAAATAATGCGCAGAAGTGCATACTTACCGCCGGCAGTTTCCAACAGGTAACAGTGACCATTCTTCTTCTTAAGACCCGTAACCAGGCCGGGGGTTTTCTTTCCGTCCTCTTTGCCATATATGACTGTGGGACGAGGTGGGTCCTTGCCATTGAATTCATACAGGTAATGCTTTCCGAGATCGGCAATTCGGCCACTCTTTACGACAAACGCACCGCCTTCCGGGACTGCATAATATATGTCGCCTTTAAGTTCCTGGAAGAACTTTTCTACCGTGAACTCCTTCTCGCTTAGTTCGGGTTGGGAAGAGAACTTCTCTTTCGCAAATGAGAAAACAGTGCCGCCTACCTTTCTGGATTGGGGGCTGCCCTGGCTCGGGAAGACCGTAATGTTGTTGAGCAACTTACAGGCTTTCAAGTCTTCCCAGGTCGGTTCATCCGCGCGAGCAGTCAAGCCAAGAAACGTCGTTGCTGTAGCGATAAGCACTCCAAGGCATCTAGTACAAGTGTTATGTAGCATCTTCATTCTCCTTGACAGCGACTGCTGCATTATTCGTCGGCAGCAGTGAAATCCTTGCCTGTTGCATGGGAGTCCGTCAAAGTGACTTCCTGCGATACAGGCGTGAACACCTTTCCTTTCTCCCTCAGCGCCTTAGACGCTTTGGACAGGCCACGGTTTCAGTGAAACTACGCGCCGCCAGTGAGGACACATCCGCAGCCGTTGTATCGCTCTGTCCACTGGCGCTCACAAGCACGCCCGCAAGACCATTGCCATCTTGGGTAATCGTCCCGGAGATACTCAATTTTGCCGATATTTCCGTTCTTGGCGACTCTTGGCCATCGTCGATCTGATAGTACATATTAGCTGTCTGCGCCCCGGAAGTGGGGTTGCCGCTGGGATCACCGGCCACCTTGCCATCCACGTTGTAGAGGTT
>JAACEH010000180.1 GCA_011682595.1 Anaerolineaceae bacterium | reverse complement strand
GGTCGAGGAAACGAGCGGGGACACGCTGATCGCCCTGATCGCGACCTACCTGCCGAGCTGGGGGACGAGCGTTGTTCTTCACGTGGCCTTGATCCTGATCTCGCTGGCCACCTGGTCGGCCTTCAAGCAGCCGGCCAAGGTCGAGTACGAGGCCCAGGCCCAGACCAGGAAGGTCAAGAAGTTCGTCCGCATGCGGCGGGACATCCAGAAGAGCCGCTCGCTTCTCAAGGTGCGCGACAAGGACCGTTCGTCGTTTGTGTTCAAGATGACCAACAACCCGATTCCTGACGTGTCGAACAACCGCCTGAACCCGGTGGATGTCATCGGGGTGGGGGGCGGCGGTTTTGAGTACGGCGGCATCGCCGGCTTCGGCACCGGCCGCGGCGGCGGCGGAGGGACAAACTTTTTCGGCGTTGCCGGCGTTGCCAGAAAGATCGTTTTCGTGGTCGACCGCAGCGGATCGATGACCGACAGCATCATGTACGTCAAGCACGAGTTGAAGCGGTCGATCGGCGTGCTGAAGCCGAACCAGCAGTTTTTCGTGATCTTCTACTCCAGCGGCCCGCCGCAGATGATGCCGGTCCGCAAGCTCCTTTGGGCGACCGAGGCCAACAAGCAGAGCGCCTACGAGTTCATCGACAACATTGTTCCGATCGGCCAGACCGACCCCGACGAGGCCCTCTCGGAGGCTTTCAAGCTCAAGCCGGAGTTGGTTTACCTGCTCACCGACGGCGAGTTCGACAAGAAGACGGTTGGCCACATCGACCGGCTGAACCGCGGGCACAAGGTGACGGTCAACACCATCTGCTTCATTTACAGTAACGGCGAAGCGATTCTGATGGAAATCGCGAACAAGAACGACGGCACGTACAAGTACGTGGGCGAAGACGACCTTCAGTCATTGGAATAAGCCATGAACAGACGCTCTGTTATCCAGTCGGTGGTTTGCCTTCTGTGTGTTTCGCTGATGGCCTCGGCGGTCCTGGCCGACAGTGTTCGCAACAAGGCCGGCATCAGCTACACGGGGCGAATCCGCGGCCTCAGCGGCAGCGGCATCATGCTGCGGTCGAATAACCGGGACCAGACATTCCCGCTGGCGGAAATCCGGATCATTGACGTCGCCGGCCTGCCGGGTCTGAAACGGGCTGAGGAACTGTTCGACAAGAAGGATTACGTCAAGGCGGTCAAGGCCTATGGCGCGGTTCGGCCCAAGGCTCAGAAAAGGTGGCAGCGGCAATACATCGACGCTCGGCTGGTGGTCTGCTACGGCCAGACCGGGCAGTTTTTCCGGGCCGCCAAGGCCTTCATCAATTTATGCTCGGACCGGTCACCGCTGGCGACGAAGGTCGAATTGCCGACGGTGCCGGCCAAGGGCAGCGCCGACAACCAGGCGGCCTTGAAGGCCATTGACCAGGCCCTGGCGACGATGCCCGCGGACCCCTTCGCCGACCGGCTCAAGAGTATTCGCGTCAACATCCTGCTGGTCGAGGGCGACCCGGCCGACGTGCTGGGCATCATCGAGGAGCAGCTCAAGAGCCCCGACCGTCAGACGCACAACCAGGCTCGGGCCAAGCACATCGAGTTGCTGCTGGATCTGAACGAAGTTGAGAAGGCCGGACTCAGCCTGGCCAAGGCCGAGAAAGAGCTGAACCTGGCCGAGGACCAGCCGCAACTGTACTTCCTCAGGGGCCGTTACCAGTTTGCCGCGGCCCAGGCTCGCCGCAAGGCGGCCGCCTCGAAGGGCGAGCAGATCACAGACAACCGCGACTATCTGCGGGCGGCGCTGAACTTCATGCGCGTGCCGGTCCATTTCAGCCTGATGCGGAAGACCCTGGCCTCGGAGTCGCTTTACTGGGCCGCCCTGAGCATGTATCGGGCCAAGGTGCCAATGAGCGAGGCGGTGGTTCCGCTGCGGGAGGCGATCAGGAAATTTCCGAACACCCGTGGGGCCGAGAAGTCACGGAAACTGTTGAAAGAAATCAGCGGCGAGGCGTCGTAGCGCCCCGGCCGCTCGGGTAAGTTATTTGTTGTTTTGTTGTTTAGAGTGAGACACGGCTTTCTCTTTGGGAGGTAAAAACACAGATGGCAAGGAAATTGTTGATAACGGTTTGTCTGGTGACGTTGCTGGTGATGGTCCTGGCCCCGGCGGTGATGGCCCAGGATGATGATGAGGCGAAAGTGGTGAAGCAGAGCTTTTTCCACGTCATCACGCAAGCCACCTTCTCGTCGGTCATCGGCTTCTGCGACATATTTCTCATCTTTCTCGGTTCGATTGCCGGCGTGGCCTTGATTATCGAACACTCGCTGACCATTCGCCGCGACGTGATGCTGCCGGAACTGACCGTCGCCCAGATCAAGACCATGTTCGACGAGCGTCGTTTCCGCGAGGCGCTGGAGTTCTGCGAGAGCGATCCGTCGTTTGTGGCCAGCGTGGTCCACGCCGGTCTGATCGAAGCGGCCAACGGCTACATGGCCATGGAGAAGGCCATGAGCGACGCTTCCGAGGAGCGGGCAGCGCGGCTGTTCCGCAAGATCGAGTACCTTAACCTGCTGGGTAACGTCTGCCCGATGCTGGGCCTGTTCGGCACCGTTTACGGTATGATGGAGGCCTTCAGCACAATCGCTTCCACCGGTGGCACCGCCAAACCGTCCGACTTGGCCGCCGGCATCATGATCGCCCTGTTCAGCACGTTCCTGGGGCTGTTCGCGGCCATTCCGGCCCTGGTCGGCTACGCCATCTTCAAGGGCCGCATCGACCAGTTCAGCATCGAGGCCACCCTGGTGGCCGAAGAACTGCTGGCCAACTTCAAGCCGAACCGTCCGGCCCAGCAGAAGCAGCAGGCCTGACGGTGGCCAAGGCTCGAGACTTTAGCGCTCGCAGGGGAGCACCTGAACTCAAGGCCTGAGCTGGCGAAGCTCGAAGTTCTCAGGCCAGTCGCAAAGGAGAGGTCAATGAAAATCAAATCGAGAATAGGCGGAGACGTCGGCTTCAACATGACGCCGATGATCGACATCGTCTTCAACCTGATCATCTTCTTCATGCTGGTCAGCCAGTTCTACCAGTTGCGAGTGGAAAAGGTGACGCTGCCGCCGGCCAAGATGGCCGATCCGTACCGCCAGAAAAGCAAGCAGTATACGCTGCTGGTGGTCAACATTGTGCCGCCGACGGACCCCGGAGACACGGAGACCCGGGTGATCATCGACGGTGATACGATTCTGACGTTCAAGGTGGGTGAAGATGCGCCGAATATGGATCCCCTGATCGAGTTGCTGAAGTCGAGGAACAGGGCGGTCGAGGAAGAGGGGAGCAAGCCGCTGAACGTGATCTGCCGGGCCGGGGAGAGCGTCACTTATGATATTGTCGGCTCGGTGATGATAGCCACGACCAGGGCCGGTATCAAGAACTGGTGGGTCCAGGCCTCGCGTCCGCCGAGCAAGGGCGGGGCCAAGGCCAGGCAATTCCTGGGCGTGACAGACGATACGGAAGGAAGCCAATAACATGAGACCTCCGGGATCAAAACATCGGGGCAAGGGCAAGATAGAATTGCAGATGACCCCGATGATCGACATCGTTTTTAACCTGGTCATTTTCTTCATCCTCATGCCCTCTTTCGACAAGGAAGGTTACCTTCCGACGAACCTGCCGAGAGACACGGGGCTGCAGAACACGAGCCGCAAGAAGCTGAACAAGCTCAGGATCGATCTGCTTCACGCCGAGCCGTACGAGACCAACAAGGACCGGGCCCAGATCGTTCTGAACAGTGAGAAACTGAGGGACTATGCCGAACTTCGCAAGCGTCTGAGAGAGGCGCGGCGGGCCCTGCAGGCCCAGGGCAAGGACATCGCCAAGGTTCCGGTGGTGATAGCGCCCAACCAGGTGGTCTGGCAGAAACACGTTGTGGCGGCATTCGACTCGGCCATTGACGCGGGCTTTAAGAACATCCAGTTTACGGTTCCGAAGTGACCCGCTTAGTCCCACCGGGCTCTGGTGGCAGGGCAGCAAACTTGGGTGACAGGCCTTGACTCTTTTCTCTCTCTGAGGAGTGCATGATGGCGATTCGTCGCACCATCATTTCGGTGGCCCTGGTCGCGGTGCTGGTCCTGGCGGCAGAGTCGGCCCTGGCCCAGGGATCGGGCAAAGACGAGGCCTTCGGGCGGGGTCTGCAGAAGAGGGGATTGCTCCGCCTGATGGAGCAGTTTCTGGAGGACCGCATGGCCGCCGGCGGGGACGTTGTGCTGCTGAAGGAACAGCAGGCCGGGCTGTACGTCATGCGAGCCCTGCAATCCGGCGACGAGAACGAGCGCGACCGCCTGTTCGGTAAGGCCAAGGCCCGGTATCGCGAGGTGATCGCAGCGCTCAGCCGCCGCAAGGAGAGCCAGACGCGCACCAGGGACAAGGACGCCCTGCGCTACCGCGTCCTGGAACTGAAGCTGAAGTTGGCCGAACTGATCTGGCAGAAGGAAGCCTTCAACTCGCTGAACTACCTGGAGTTGACCAACAAGCAGCGCGGCGACCGCGAGAAGGTGGCCCGGCTGATGCGCGAAGCGACCACGCTGTTCACGGAGATCAACACGGAGGCGACCGCCTGGAACAAGGAAATGGAGCAGGACACC
>JAACEH010000009.1 GCA_011682595.1 Anaerolineaceae bacterium | reverse complement strand
GGCGCCGGCTACGACCAGGGCTACCGCGGCCGCGACGCCGACCGCTATGGCGGCACCGACAGCCTCGGCAACCAGGAGTGCCGGCTTTACCTTCAGGACCAGTTCACGAGCTACGGTTACACGGTCACCACGCAGGGCATCTACGACAATGTGGTGGCCGAATTGACGGGCTCCTCGCGGGCCGACGAGATTTACATTATCGGCGCGCACTACGACACCACCACCGGCGTCTCGCGCCCCGGCGGCGACGACAACGGTTCGGGCACGTCGGCCATCCTCGAGCTGGCCCGGGTGCTGAGCCAGTACGAGTTCGCGGCGACGATTCGCCTGATCGGCTTCAATACCGAGGAAGACGGCCTGAAGGGTAGCGGCGATTACGTCAACAACGTCGTGGCCGCCGGCGGCGAGAACGTCGTGGGCATGGTGTCGATGGACATGATCCTGCGGCCGCAGAACGACAACGATCTCGGCCTGCCGGTGGACCTGGACATCGGTTGCCCGAACAGCGCCGACGACCTGGCCTGGGTTGGCCGGTTTGTGGATGCCTCGGCCGAGTACGTTCCGGAGTTGGCCATCGATCCGACGACGCCGTTCACGTCGAACTGGGGATCGAGCGATCACCAGCCGTTCGCCAATGCCGGGTACGCGGCGTTCCTGACCATTGAGAATTCGGTGGACGAGATACGCGGCGGCTCGAACAGTTACTATCACCGTTCCGACGACTTCAGCGACGGCGCGGCCGGAGCGGCTTACGACTACGGTTTTGCGACCGACGTCACCCAGGCCATCGCGGCGACCCTCGCGGTGGAGGCCGAGATTCTGCCCGAGCCGATCCTGCTGGAGGTCACAGCCGACGCCGATGTGGTTTACCAGAACGCGCCGACGACGACGGGCAACCGCCACGCGTTGACGCTCGATCTGGCCATTCTCGGCGATGTCAACGGCAACATCACCTACACGACGCTGGTGTCGCAGACGAGCGGCGCGGGCGCGGTCGAGATCATCGAGACGGCCGACCCGATGGTCTGGACGATTCGCGGCAGTCGGCACGGTGTGGGGGCCGTGGGGCCGGTGACGCTGACGGTGTTCGTTGGTGGAGACGACTTTGGCGGCGAGGCGTCGTTGGACGTGCCGATCGTGGTCCGGCGGCTCGGCGACATCAACGGCGACAGCGTGGTCGACACCGAGGACAAGCTGTTCCTGAATCGGCATCTCAACAGTCTGGACATTCCTTACCCCGAGCGGCTGTACGATCTCGACGGTGACGGGGTGGTCGATACGCAAGACAAGCTGGTCATTAATTCTGTCCTGAACGGCATCCCCCTGCCGTAAAATCCGTCGGCCATACCCCTCCCCTCGTCGCCGGAGAGCATTTTCTGCGGTTCCCCGGCGGCGGCGGAGGGGTTCAATCCCCCAGAACAGTGACGCCGTGTGACAGCCTGTGCCGACACATTTCCCCCCCCCTCGAGGAGATTGTCTTGAGAACCCGCCTGACCGTGCTGCTCGTGACCATTGTCCTGCTCTGCTCCGCCCGGCCCATGGCGGCGCAACAAGCCGGCGGCAAAAAGGCCACGGCCCCGAAGCCGGTGGTCGTGCTCGGCCCGGCGAGTTACTGGCGGATGCACCATACCCTGGCGCCGCCGGTTATCGATGCCGGCGGCAAACTCGAGCCATACACCAAGCACATTGCCTGGCTCGACAGCGCCACGCCCGGAGCCCCGTCCGGCTGGACCTCCCCGGCGTTCGACGACACGTCGTGGCTCGAGACCCTGTGTCGCGGCGGATGCCAGACGCCGTACCTGGCTCGCCAGTGCGTTCGGGGCAAGTTCATTGTGACCGACCCGTCGCAGGTCCGTGGGCTTGCGCTCTCGGTGGCGTTCCATGGCGGCGCGGTCGTCTATCTCAATGGCAAGCTCCTCACGCGCCGCGGCTTCCCCTCAGGAGCGATCACTTCCGAGACGCTGGCCGAGGGCTACCCCCTGGATGCCTACGTGACCGCCTCGGGCGACCTGATTGCCGATTCCGGAACCTACATTGCCCGTGGTCGCCGGGCCGGCAAGCCCGATGCCGACGCGCGGCGGCGCATGGCCTTGCGCGTGCGACATATCCGAGAGTTTGCCATTCCACGGTCGGCGATGCGGAAGGGCGTGAACGTGCTGGCCATCGAGTTCGTTCGCGCGCCGTACCACAAGGTCATGTTCGAGACCAAGGAGCAGGCCCGCGGCAAAAACCGGCACAACAAGTTCGACTGGCCTACCTGCGAATTTATCAGCGCCCAGCTCACCGCTTCCAGCGACAAGGGACTGGTTCCCAACGCCCATCGGCCCGCGGGACTCCAGGTTTGGAACGTCGATCCCATGGCCGGGGTCGGCTTCCTCGACTACGGCAACCCCTGCGAGCCGCTCGGGCCCGTCCGCCTGGTCGGGGCCAGGAACGGCGTCTTCAGCGGCAAGGTCGTCGTTGGCTCCGACAAGCCCATCGTTGGCCTGAAGGCCACCGCCGGCGCGCTGCGCGGACCCGGCGGCCGACGGATTCCCGCCTCGGCGGTCCGCATCCGCTACGGCCACCTCTGGGGCGGCGAAGCCGGGTTCACCAGCGGCCGCCGGCCGATCCAAAGGCCCTACGCCGCGTGGCCGGGATTCTTCGGGGCCGTGGTCGATGCACCGCCCAAGGAGATTCCCGTCAACAAGGTTCGCCCGCCCCTGGTGGGCGGGGCCGTGGTCCCGGTCTGGGTGTCGGTCCGCACCCCGCGCGACATCGCCGCCGGCCGCTACACCGGTACGGTCACCCTTGGCGCTGCCGGCGCGACGCCGGTCCGCGTCCCGGTCCGCATCGACGTGGCCGACTACACGCTGCCCGACTCCGGGGACTATCGCACCTGGGTCGAACTGATCCAGTCGCCCGACACGCTGGCGGTCGAGTACGGCCTCAAGCTCTGGTCGGAGGAGCACTTTGCGATGATCGCCCGGTCGTTCGATCTGATGCGCGACACCGGCACCCGCGTGGTCCATGTCCCGGTGATCGCCCACACCAATCTGGGCAACGCCGAGAGCATGGTCCGCTGGATCCCCAAGGGCGACGGCGCATACGAATGGGACTTCTCGGTCATGGACCGGTACCTGGACCTGGCCCAGAAGCATCTGGGACAACCGAAGGTCGTGGTGCTGCAAGTCTGGGAGCTTTACATGTGCCCCCAGAAGAACATCGGTCGCCGGTTCAGTCCCGGCATGGACAAACGCCAGAAAGCCACCGGTGGCCGCCCCCTGGTGACGATGCTTGACCGCGCGACCGGCCGGACAGAGAACGCCGTCGCCCCCGACCTGACCGACCCCGCGAGCAAGGTCATCTGGCAGGATCTGTTGATGCAGGTTCGCCGCCGTCTGCGCAAGCGGGGCCTCGAGAAAGCCCTGATGCTCGGCATGTTCAACGACGTCGTGCCGCCGAAGGAGCACATCACGTTTTTTCATGACCTCGCGCCCGACCTGCCGTGGGTACAGCAAGGTCACGGCCGCTGGAAAACGAAAGTTCACGGCATCGCCGACGTCGGGTACCAGGCGACGGTCTGGGGCGGGTTCCAGTTTGGCGACGGCCTCAAGCAAACCAACCAGCGTGGGGCGCCCGTCGTGGCCAGCCTGCACGGGTGGGCGGGCCCGCGACTCGACGTGGTCTTCGAGCGCAACACGGGCCTCGACAGCTACCCGTCGACGCGGTGGCGGCTCTATGCCGAAACGGGCATCACCAGCGAACTGCGCGGCGTGGGTCGCATCGGGGCCGACTACTGGAAGGTTGTCAAGGACCGTCGCGGCCGCCGGGCAGGGTACGCCCACGAGCGGTTCGCCGAGGGCACCTGGTCGAGCAGTTGGATTCAACTCAACCTGTGCAGCTCGACACTGGCGCCGGGACCGTCCGGTCCCGCGGCGACCACGCGGCTGCTGGCCATGACCGAGGGCGTCCAGGAATGCGAAGCGCGGATCACGATCGAGGCGGCGCTGATGGACGAGGCGCTCAAGGCCCGGCTGGGCGACGATCTGGCGCGGCGCTGCCAGGCGGCGATCGACGACCGGTTGCACATGATGTGGAAGACCCTGAGCAACTACCAGCTCGGCGGCCCGTTCTTCTTCGGCGCCGGGGCCTGGCGATGGACGGCCGGCATTCCGGGTCACCGCTGGTACCTCAGTGCCGGCTGGCAAGATGCAAGCCGCCGCCTCTACCGCCTGGCCGGCGAAGTCCAGAGGAAACTCGGCCCGACAACGACGGTCGTCGGCCCGCGCCGGTAAGCGGCAGCGTCGACGCCTCGGCCCCGACTGCAGGCCCACGCGGCCGGGCTCGTCGCGGTAGAG
Organism: Anaerolineaceae bacterium; assembly: GCA_011682595.1. Next base: position 9,650 of record JAACEH010000009.1, on the reverse strand, counting down.
ACATTCGTTGCGCCGGGCACATCCGCGCTGGACGGGGCTCGGCATTCCGCTACACTGCGGGCCCGGTCGCGTTGCCCGAGTCGTTCGACGGCGGCGCCGGCGGCTTGTTCGTCAGCAGCACCCGGAGTGTGCCCCTCGCATGAGATACGTTTACGTCACCGTGGCCCTGTTGGCCTGGGCGGCACTGGCTTTCGTGTACCGCTGGGCCGAAGGTCGGCGGGTGAACCGGTACGGGATGTCGCTGGCCATGGGCCTGACGACGGCCCTGCTGGCATTGGGCTACGCCCTGGCCTCGCAGATTGACCTGCGGCTCGCCGGCGGCAGCCAAGCCGGCGCCGGCGCCTGCCAGGGCGCGATTCAGGTGGTTCTGATTCCGATCTTCATGGCGGCCGTGGCCCGGGGCGACCTGTCGATCACCTGGACGGTGCTGACGTTGTCGTTCTCGCTGGCGGCGGCCCTGGCGATGGGCTATCCCGGCGAACACCCGACAACGATGGGCCTGTCGGGCCTCGTGCTGGCCGGCGTGGCGGTGGCGATGCTGGGCCTCGACATGGTGCATCGCAGCCGCGGGCCCGACCACCGGCGACCGCAGAAGGGGTGGCTGCCCCTGGTGGCCGTCTCGTTTGTCCTCAACGGTCTGGCCCTGTACACTTACTCGGTGGCCGACGGCCTGAAACCAGATCGGGCCCTGGCCGACGATCTGGTCTTCATCGTGGCCGCGGGGCTGGTCTTCGGCATGGGCAGCCTGGTCATGGTTCTGCTTCGCCGCCAGCCGGGAGGTTTGGGGGCCGGACTGGTGGGCGGAGTGGTGGGCGGTGCGCTGATCTTTGTCGGTGCCTTGATGACGCTCCAGGCCCTGTCGGCCGGGGTGCCGGGCCACATTGTCTACCCGGCCACGACCGGCGGCTCGAGCCTCCTGGTGGTGGTTCTGTCGGTGATCCTGCTCAAGGAACGGCCCGGGTGGGCGGGCTGGTCGGGCATCCTGGCCGGCCTGGCGGCGCTGGTGCTCTTCGCCTTGGCGACCGCCCCGGCCTCCTGACTCTGTCGGTCCGCCTGGTGCCGGTGGCCTACTTCGTCACCAGCGGATAGAACCGGACCCAGTCGATCTGGTAGTGGGCCGCCTCTTTCGGCGGGCCCTTGATCCACTTGGATTTGGTCCAGGAGTTGAAGAAGAATTCGTGGCCGCCGGCGGGGATCGGCTTGTCCTTCGGCGCTGTCCAGGTCTTCAGGTGCTTGCCGTCGACGTGCCACTCGACGCGGTCCGGGTAGATGTCGAAGCCCCACTCGTGGAAATCGTCCGAGGGGTTGAAGTCCAGGGGAAGATCCTCGGACCACGATTTCATGTTCTTCGCGTGGATGGCCAGGTGGACCTTGCCACGACCGGGACCGAACGTGTAGGTCAGCAGCTCGATGTCCACCTCGAACCCGGTGCCGTCGCCTTCGGTGTCGGGCGTGGTCAGGTCGTCCCAGTCCTTGGTGAACACGGTGTTCAGGGCTCCGGGAACGGGGGAAGGTTTGACCCGGGCGACCCAGCGACCGTAGGGATATTCCTTGGCGGTCTGCATGGACCCGCCGCGATACGGCTCGCCGGGCAGGATCGTCTGCACCATGTTTCCCTTGCCGTCGGTGGCGCACCGCTCGGGCGCCATCAAGGTTCCGTTTTGTTTCCAGGTGGCGACTCGCCATTGCGTCTGCCTCTTTTCCCAGCCCGCGTCGAAGTTGTCCTCGAAAGCCGGCGTGGCGGCAAACGGCGACGGTGCCTTGGCCCCCGCTTCCGCGGCGGCGCCCGGCTTGGCATCGGTAGCACTCCCGGCATCTTGAGCTGCCTTGGCAACCGACTTGCCGGCGGGGGCCGACGCGTCGCGCTGCAACGTGCCGCCGGGTGTCGCGTTGCCCTGATCGGCACATCCGACGGTCAACAGGCCAAGGCAGATTCCGACGGCAGCGGTGCTGCACAGGCGACGAAATGTTGCGTTCATATCAGGCTCCTTTTCAGTTCACAGGGTGGACGATGCGACCTCCGGTCGCCGCCCGATCAGGTATTGCGCCCCCCCCTGCGCGCCGCGCGGGCTACTTCCGGCCCAGTTTCCTGGCCACGATGCCCGCGAGGGCGTAGAGTCGCTCGCTGCGCTCTTGCCAGCCGGAGGCGACGAACCAGCGGTGGCCGTTGACGCCGATTTGCCGGCAGATGGGTTGTGGGCCCGTCACGTGGCCCCAGGCGTTGTTGATCTGCAGGTGCGTGATCGCCTTGAGCATGAAGTGGGTCCGCTCGACAAGCAGGTTCTCGCACCGTTTGGCCAGGGGCTCGCCGAGCCGCTCCCTGGAGGCCTCGTTGGTCAGGGCGTCCTCGATGAGGATGCGGGCCTGGCATTCCTGGATGCCTTCGCGCAGCGCCTCGAAGTAGTGCGTGGAGACCGGCCCGGTGGGCCCGGGCGCGAACATGCACCACGGGATGTCGAGGTTCCGCCAGGCGCTGTGCGGGTAACGCTTCGCGACATTGCCCACGCGGCGACCGCGCCGGTCGCGGAGCACCGACCAGATGTCGGCCCCGCCACGGGCGACCCCGCGCTGTCGGCCCGTGATGTTCAGTTCCATCAACTGGCGCCAGCGGCTCGCCGGTTGGAACGACTCGTAGCGAGGCTGGTAAAGGCCCATGTCCGGCCGCTGCCAGCCGAGGAAGCTCCCCAGCGGCGGATCACGGTCCGCGAAGGTGCAACTCAGAACCGCGCTGTGATAGCCGACGCGGAAACCGACCCGGTTGACCTTGGCGTTTCCCTGGGCCGTCGCACCGGTGGTCACAACGCCATCGGTGACGTTCCGGCTGCCGCGGGTGACAGGCACATGGGAGTGCGACACCCAGAGCAGGTCGCCGGAGACGTCGTTGTAGAACCGGTTCTCGGCCTGGGTCGGCCAGTCGTCGGACATCAGGCCGATCATCATGGCCTTTTGCCACTGGCGCCGCGTCATTCGCCGACGAAGTTCGTCGAAGAGTTTCTTCCAGACGCCCTTGCTCGCCGGATCCGCGGTGGGCGGCAGATACCCCCTCTCGGTCGTCCGGGTTTTCGGGTCGAGCATCGTCACCATCGGCCCTTTGCCGATGAACTTCTTCCGCTCTTTCACGGAGCGCTGATTGTGGCCCCAGGTGTCCTTGTAGCCGCCGCCGTCGCCGCCGAGGTAGATGTCCCACGCCACGAAGCAGACCACCTTGGGGGTGCCCATGGTCTTGGCGGCCAGGTCGAGGTACCGGTCCATGACCGTGAAGTCGAAGTCGTAAGACGTCTCGCCCGTCTTGATCCAGCGGACCATACTCTCGGCGTTTCCGAGATTGGTCTCGGCGATGAGCGGCACGTACAAAATCTGAACGCCCGCCTCGGCCATCAGTTTCATCGACCGGGCGATCAGCTCGAAATGTTTCTCCGACCAGAGCGGCACGCCGTATTCCAGGGCCAGCGTGTCCGGCGACTGGATCAGTTCGAGCATCGTCCGGTAGTCCTGTGGGTCGGGCAACGTGTAGTCGGTCACCGTCAACTCGACCGGCACCGTGTGCGGCGCCTCGCCCTCGGCCCGGAGGGTGACCGCACCTTTATAGAGCCCCTTGCGGGCACCCTTGGGCACATCGACCGTGACCCAGATGGGCACGACCGCTCCGAAGACCGGCGCCACCTGAGCCGGCAATTTGAGATCGTAACGGCCGGCCTTCACGATGCGGACCGGGAACTCCTCGAGCGGCACCTCCGCCAGGGCGCCCAACGCCGTCGGCTTTCGCGCGTAGCAATCGAACTCGGCGGTCCGGCCGTGAAAAATGCTCCGCTGGCCGTTAACGCCCGCCTCCCGGCCCCACGGAATGCCGTAGCGGACGCGCACCGCCGAGGCGGGAATTGCCGCGCCGCCATTGCCGCGGAGGTCGCTCGCCGTCGCGCCGAGACCCCGAATCGCCTCGGTCGACCCGACGACGACCTTGCCCGAGAAGCTGCCGTTACGGGCTCCCACGAGCCGAATCGGGCGCACCGGGCCGGGGTCGCCGAAGTCCAGATCGAAGTCCGCGCCAAGCATGTTGTTGTTCCAGACCTGGAACCCCTTCGGGCGCACCGCATTGGGAACCAGCCCCCGCCCGTCTTCGGCGGTCAACTGAACCAGGTCGATCTGGCAGGTGTTGAATGCGGCGACGTAGGGACAATACCGCGAGCCGCGCTTGCCCTTCTTCTCCTCGATCACCTTGTGATACGGGGCGCGGATCACCTCGATGGCCAACACGTTCACGCCCTCGCGAAGCCGGTTCGACGGAATGGCGACCTCGGCCGACCGCCGGCGAAGCGCGATCTCCTGCGGGGTTTCAAGTGGCAGGTAACGAGGCCACTTGCCGCTCCAGCCGCCGGTGGGCGTGAAGGCCGCGGCCGGGTAGCCCTTGGCCAGCAGGCCCTTGCCGGCCGCGCCGCGCCGAAGGTCGCGCCGCGCGATCTCCCTGCCGTTGAGATAAACGATCACGCCGCCACGATAAGCGACGTTGAGCTGCAGCCCCTTGACCCTCGAAGGATCGGTCACCATAAAGCGGCTGCGCATACAGAGCCGCGACAGAAACGGCGTGCGAGAGCACATCCGCGCCGGGCCGCGCAACCACGTGGTGTCGTTGAAGTCCGACCGCGCCCAGTCTGCCGGTGGCGGCGGCGTCTCGCTTCGCACCCAGTCGAACCTTCTGAGTACGTTCTTGCCCCTTGTCCATCGCAGATCCATGACCTTGAGCCCGCTGTCGAGCTCGATCACCGGCGGTTTCAGCGTGTGGTGCATCCACCAGAGGCCCGTGGTCTCCAGCACCACGACCGGCGCCGGCCCGCTCGGTTCGGCCGCTGCCGCCGGCGCTGCCGCCAGAGAGACCGTCGCCGCGACAAGAAGTAGTCTCACCGCCGTCTTTGCTGAGCCGATCCGACTTCTCACAACACGCCCCTTCAGTTCACCAAGCCAAAAGAATCCGCCTGCCGCCACGCCGATGGCAACACAGAGAGTGGCCTTGCCCGCACTACAGTAACCCCTCGAGCGCCGTCGGGTGCCGGTAGTAAGGCATCGAGCTCCTCGAGCGGGCCGATGGCGGCGCTTTGACGGGTCCGTCGCCGATGGGTATATTACCCTCTGCCGGCTGCCCCGGTTGGGGTATCGAGACCGGCCGCCCGAGGGAGGAAAGGACCGCCGCGCGTTGTCACTATCGATCTGCGTTTACAGTTCGTCGAGCGAGCGACTCGACACGATCTACTACGACTCTGCCCGAGAGTTGGGCCGCCTGATGGGCGAGCGCGGCCACACGCTGATCTTCGGCGCTGGGAACATCGGCCTGATGAACGCCATGGCGCTCGAGGTGCAGAAGGGCGGCGGGGCCGTGGTGGGCGTGATCCCGCGGGCCCTGCGCGAGAACGGGTGGTGTCTGGAGACCTCGGACGAGATCATCGAGACCGACGGCATGCGCGACCGCAAGGCCATCATGGAAGAGCGGGCCGACGCGTTTATTGCCATGCCCGGCGGCTTCGGCACGCTCGAGGAACTGCTCGAGATCATCACCCTGAAACAGCTCCGGTACCACGAGAAGGGCATCGTGGTGCTCGACATCGGCGGCTATTATGATCCGCTCCTGGCGCAGTTCGAGCGCATGTTCGACCAGGGCTTCGCCAAGCGGAAGTTCGAGGAACTCTACCACGTCACGGCCGACCCCGCCGAGGCCCTCGACCACCTCGAAGCCTACACTCCCAGCGGGGCCAGTTTCCCGGATGTGGTGTAAGCGTCTAGTTTGTCAGCGACGGATCAGGCCGGTTGGCTTCGCGGCTCGTGCAGGTATGGACGAAGCGAAGCAAGGCTGATACAATCACGCCTAATCATGGAAGTCAGACTCGACCTTCATCTCGCTGACGGCTACTTACGGAGGGTTGGTTCGGGGCAAACATGTACTGCCCTGCATGCCCTGCCGAGTCGCTGGAAAAGAAACCTGACAACACCAAAGTCGTGGACTTCTCTTGTGCCGAGTGTGGCGCTGAGTTCCAACTGAAGGCGAAGGCGGGCTCTCTCGGGAAGAAACAGCGCGATGCTGCATATCAGCCGATGATTGATCGCATTGCGCGGAATGGCAGTCCTCATTTCGCATTTCTGACTTACGATCGCAGTGCATGGACGGTGCGCAATCTCATTCTGGTTCCAGGCCATTTCTTGACGCCGGCCGCGATAGAGCGATGTCCCCCGCTTTCAAGCTCAGCAAGACGAGCAGGATGGGTTGGGTGCAACATATTGGTCTCACTCATTCCGGATGACGGGCGCATCCATGCCATCTCCGCCGGCCGGGCTCTGTCCAAGGATGATGTTCGCCGGCAGTGGGCAAGGTTCCGCTGGTTAGCTCATCAAACGCCACAGAGTCGAGGGTGGGCCGCTGATGTACTGCGCTGCGTTCGCACCCTTGGCCCAAGCGAGTTCACGATAAGGCAAATGTATGAGTTCGCGGAGGAACTCAGCTTGCTACATCCCAAAAACCGTAATATCCTCGCCAAGATACGCCAGCAGTTGCAGGTTCTTCGAGATCGCAAGGTTTTACGCTTCTTGGGGAGAGGACGCTATGTCGCCACGTGAGCCCGCGAGGAGGCCTCCCCGGCAGACGGCAGGTCAACATAGTGACCAGTCGCAAAAGAGAGCACAGTCGCAAGCCGGATGAGCTTTACGATGTCATCGAACGATGCAGCCCGGGGCCCTACGTGGAACTGTTCGCCCGCCACGCACGGAAGAACTGGGTGCAATGGGGCAACGAGATTGACGCGTGATCACAGCAGTCGGCTCCGCCCATGTCGCAACGTAACCGCCTTCTAACACAAGCCTTATGGCTACACGCTGGCATCGTTGCCCGGTCTGTGGTATACTACCATCGTAGCGTCCGGCCTACTGGGCCGCCCATGTGAGGCGAAGGTACCCGGCGGGTGAATCTCCGGTCCGAGTGGCAGGCTGCTGCCCGTTATGTGAAACGGAGTGCAGAGTCGCGGGCTCGGAACCACAACGAAGGAGGGTTGTACGATGGCGGAGCGCGCTGAAGGCCTGCGTGGCATTATCATCAACGACAGCAAGCTGAGCCTCGTCGATGGCGAGCATGGCAAGCTGATCTATCGCGGCTACGCGATCGAAGAACTGGCCGGCCGGGTCAGCTTCCTCGAAGCGGCCTACCTCTTGTGGCACGGATACCTGCCCACCCGCGTCGAAATCAAGGACATGAAAGCCAGCTTCCGGCTCACGCGGCCTATCGAGGAGCCGATGAAGGCCGTCCTGCGGACCCTGCCCAAGGGCGCGCAACCGATGTCGCTCTTGCGGACGGCCACCAGCGCCGCCGGCCTCTTGGACCAGAAAGCCGATCGGGCCAACGAAAACGTCACGCTCGAAACCTGCGAGCGAATCACCTCGAAGATGTCCTCGATCATCGCCGCCCAGTGGCGACGCCGTATCGACGAAGAGTGGGTCGAGCCGCACGAAACCCTCGACCATGCGGCCAACTTCCTCTACATGCTCCACGGCGAGGAGCCGACGCCGCTGGAGGCCGAGGTCTTCGACACCTGCCTGGTGCTGCACCTCGACCACGGGTACAACGCCTCGACATTCACGGCGATGGTGACCGCCTCGAGCCTGTCGGACATCTATAGCGGAGTCACCAGCGCCCTGGGGACACTCCGCGGCCGGCTCCACGGCGGCGCCAATACCGCCGTGATGGAGATGCTCCACGAAATCGAGCAGCCCGAGCGCGCCGAGGCCTATGTCAAAGAGATGCTCCAGAAGAAACAGAAGGTCATGGGCTTCGGGCACCCGGTCTACCGCGTCATCGATCCGCGGGCCAAGATCCTCAAGATCCTGGGCGAGCGGCTGGCCAAGGAGTCGGGCCGAACGCGGTGGATCGACATGTGCGAGGTCATCGAGAAGGTGATGATGGACGAGAAAGGCCTGCCCCCCAACGTCGATTTCTACTCGGCCCCGGTCTACCACATGCTCGACATCCACATGCTGCTCTACACACCCATCTTCGCGATGAGCCGCATCGTGGGCTACACTGCCCACATCCGCGAGCAGTACGCCAGCAACAAGATCATCCGGCCGAAGTGCCGCTACGTCGGCGACATGGACCGCAAGTTCGTGCCCGTCGAGGATCGGTAGCAAACCCCTCCCCCTCTTGAGGGGGAAGTCCCGCCTTCAGGCGGGGATGGGGGCGAGAGCCGAGTGAGTCACCCTCACCCGACCCTGAAGGCCCCCCCTCCCCGAGGGGAGAGGGTTTATGTTTCGCCCGCGCGAATCCCCCGTCTGCAGGATTGCACTTCCCTCTTGAGCGCGGATAATGGTCACCTCACGAGCGATCGCTGCGCAAACGGAACGCATACCATGGCCCACATACGCATCACCGGCGCCCGGGTCGTCACGGCCGGCGGTATCGTCGAAACCGATGTCGTCATCGCCGGCAAGACGATTCGCATGACCGGTGGCACACGGCCCGGCGCCGGCCGGTCGAAGAAATCGCCGTCGCCCGAGACCCTCGATGCTCGGGGCATGATCCTGCTGCCGGGCTTTATCGACATTCACACGCACGGCTACGCGGGGTTCGACTTCACGCTCGGCATCTACGACGCCAAGACCGACACCTTCGACGCCTCGCCCGAGCGGAGCGGCGACGCGCTCGGCCAGTACGTTCGCCGCATGCCGCAGATGGGCGTCACGACCAGCTTCCTGACCACCCTGGCCGCCGAGGTGCATACGATCCGCGAGCGGCTCGACGTGCTGAAAACGTTCCTTAAACGGCGCAGCGAGGGCACGCGGCTGCCGGGGGTGTTCCTCGAGGGCACATTCCTCAGCGACCAGATGCTCGGGGCGATGAACCCCGACTTCGTTCACCGGCCCGACACGAAGCTGTTCGATGCCCTGAACGCCGCCGGCCTCATTCGCCTGGTGCTGGTCGCCCCCGAGTACGGCCGCCCGGCGCAGACGCTGATTCGGCATCTCGCGCGCCGGGGCATCATTGCCGGGGCCGGGCACACGGGAGCGACGGCCGAGGAACTCGCCGCCGCACGGCGGGCGGGCCTGCGGTACATGGTCCACTTCCTCAACGGGCCCACGGGCAGCAGCTTCAAGCCCTTCAACGGGGGCGGCGCTGTCGAGGGCGGCCTGGCCGACGAGAAGCTCTACGTCGAACTCATCGCCGACGGGTACCATGTCGATCCGCGCTACGCCCGCGACGTCATGGCGCGCAAGGGGTTCGACCGCATGATCGCCATCAGCGACTCGATGTTCGCCGCCGGGGCGGTCGGTGGCCGAAAGGGGTTCCGCAGCTTTCAGGTCAGCGGCGTCTACGGCAAAGTCAGTCCCGACGGCAAGTTTCTGCAGGTAGCTCACAACCCCAAGTCGCTCTTCGGGTCGTGCCTCGACCTGCCGACGGCGATGGCGAACCTGATGAGTTGGCTCACGCGCGAGATGCCCGGCATCTGGACGCGCCGCCACGAGCCGCTGCCGACCGACGACGCCCTGGTGGCCGTGGCGCGAATGACGGCCACGAACCCCGCCCGCCTGACGGGTCTCGACACCGAACTGGGGATCGGCCGCATCGCCGCCGGTCGCACCGCCGATCTGGTCCTCGCCCGCCTCACCGGCAAACCCGGCGC
>JAACEH010000179.1 GCA_011682595.1 Anaerolineaceae bacterium | reverse complement strand
CTTCCGCCTGCAGAAAACGGCGGTAGCTCTTGGTCTGGATCTCGGTCAGGTCTGGAATGTCCAGTAAGTCGCCCAAACGTCCAAAGTTTCGGACCTGCATAACCTGTGATCCTCACAACTGAAGGTCTCGGTCGGCCGAAAAGGGAAAACCTCGACAGTGCGGCTTTCCACGCGATGAAAACTCTCGTACCGTGGCCGGCGGGCTGGAAGGCGATCTTCTCATCCTCGCCCAATCCCGCCGACCCGACGGCCTGCTCATCTGTCGGCTGAAAACTACTTGATCTCGACCGCGGCGCCGGCTTCTTCCAGCTTGGCCACGATCTGCTCAGCCTCTTCCTTGCTGATGCCTTCCTTGACCGCTTGCGGGGCGCTGTCGACCAGTTGCTTGGCCTCCTTCAGGCCCAGGCTGGTGATCTCGCGGACGACCTTGATGACCGGAATTTTCCGGTCGCCGGGGCCACTGAGGATCACGTCGAAGCTGGTCTTTTCCTCAGCCTCTTCGCCGCCCGCGACGCCGGCCGCCGGGCCGGCCATCATGACGCCGCCCGCGGCGGCCTCGATGTCGTACTCGTCCTTCAGGTAATCCTTCAGGTCCCGCGCCTGCAGAACCGTCAGGGCCACCAACTTATCGCCAAGCTCTTTGATCTCGCCGGCAACCTCTTTTTTCGGTGCTTCCTGGGTGGCTTCTTGGGTGGCTTCTTGGGTGGCTTCTTGGGTGGTTTCTTGGGTGGTTTCTTGGGTGGTTTCTTCCGCCATCGTAATAGTCTCCTCTAACTTCCTTCCGGGCCGCTCGGCCCGGCATCTTTAGTTTCCTGATTCAGTCTGTCCTGAAAACTCCGCCGACGCCCACGACGCCTGCGGTGTCAAGCCGCTTCCTTGCCTTCCGCCCGTTCGGCAATCTTCTCGATCTGGCCGGCGATCTGCGACGCCTGCGACGTCAGGGCGCCGACAGCCTGGCTGACCTGCGACAACAGTCCGCCAACGACCTGGCCCACAATCTCCTCCTTACTCGGGAGTTGACTCAAGGTCCGCACATCTGCGGCGCTGAGCAGTTGTCCCTCAGCAGCGCCGCCGTGGATCTCGATGACCTTGAACTCCTTGGCCGCCTCGACAAGAGCCTTGGCCGTATCGACCAGAGTCTGGCCGCCGTAAATCAGCGTCGTCGGACCGTCCAGCAGCGGGCGGGCATAGCCCAGTTCCAGCTCCTCGAAAGCCCGGCTGCACAGGGAGTTCTTGACTACCAGGGCACGAACGTTTCCGGCACGAAGAGCGGCACGAAACTGGACGGCTTCCTGAGCCGTCAGGCCTATGGTCGTCGCGGCCAGCAACTCGTCAACACCCTCGAGTCGCCGGGCCACTTCCTTGACCACAAGCGCTTTGACCGCTTTGCTCATAACGTTTCCCTTCGAACACTTTCAGTCTCAGCCACAATCTATCTTGAGCCGCAGCCCCAGCTAGTGAGAAGCTTGCCGACCCGAACCTCCCGGTCTTGCCGGAGCGGGCCGGCCACCGATGGCCGACTGCGGAATATCTTCTTACTAAAAAACAAAAAACTGAAAAACTGAAAAAACTAAACGGCAATGCGAATGCCGGGCGTCATCGTCCCGGCTATCGATACGCTGCGAATAAAGACTCCCTTGGCCGAGGTCGGCCGGGCTCGACGGATGTTCGCGAGAAAAGCCTCGATGTTCTGTTTCAGCGCCGCCGCGTCGAACGACAGCTTGCCGACGATGGCGTGCAGGTTAGCCGTGTTGTCGTTGCGGTACTCCACTTTCCCGGCTGCAAACTCCTTGATCGCCTGGGCCACGTCGGGCAGCACCGTGCCCGCTTTGGGGCTCGGCATCTTGCCCTGCGGGCCGAGCACGCGGCCCAGCTTGCCGACCTTGGGCATCATCGACGGATGGGCGATGGCCACGTCGAAGTCAAGCCATCCGCCCTGGATCTTGGCCACCAGTTCGTCGCCGCCGACCTCGACGGCCCCGGCTTCTTTGGCCTGTTCGGCAACCTCGCCCTCGGCAAAGCAGATGACCTTCCGCTCGCTGCCGATTCCGGCCGGCAGGCTGATGCTGCCGCGAATTATCTGGTCGCTTTGCCGCGGGTCGATGCCCAGCCTCATGTGCAGCTCCACCGTCTGGTCAAACTTCGTCCGCGGCAGACTCTGCAGCAACTCGATCGCCTCGTCGAGCGAATAAGCCTTCTTCTCGATCCTGGCGGTCGCTGCCCTGTAACGCTTGCTGTGTTTCGGCATGAATAACTCCTTGTGGTTCAGGCGATTCCCCTCTCGTGCAAGGGAATCTCCCACTGAGCGAGTCCTGTATTAACCGTCCACTACTCTTTGATTGCGATGCCCATGCTGCGGGCCGTACCGGCCACGATCTTCATCGCCCCCTCGACATCCGCCGCGTTCAGGTCGGCCATCTTTCTCTCGGCGATCTGGCGAACCTGGTCCGCAGTCACCTCGCCAACCGTCTCGGTGTTCGGCGTGGGGGACCCCTGGGCGATTCCCGCGGCCTGCTTCAGCAGCACTGCCGCCGGAGGACTCTTGACGATGAAGTCAAAGCTCTTGTCCCGGTAAACGGTTATTTCAATAGGGACAATGGTGCCGTTGAGTTCCTTGGTGCGGTCGTTGAACTGCGTGATGAACTGCCCGATGTTAACGCCGTGCTGGCCCAAGGCCGGACCGACCGGCGGGGCGGGCGTCGCCCGGCCACCGGGACATTGCAACTTGATTTTCGCGATTTCTTCCTTGGCCATGCTCGGCTTCTCTCCTTCGCTCTCGCCCTCGCCCCCCCTGCAATCCGGAGGGCCCCTATCCGCAAACTCTTGCCAACTAGATCAGCTCGACCATCCAGTACTCCAACTCCACCGGAGTCGGGCGGCCGAAAATCGTCACAATCACCTTGACCAGGCCTTTGCCCGGAATCACCTCGTCGATCACCCCGTCGAAGTTCTCGAAGGGGCCTTCCTTGATCTTGACCGAATCGCCGTTCTTGAAATCGATCTTCAGGCTCGGCTCGGTCTCCTCGGCCTTGTCAACCTGGCCCAGCATCTTTTCGACTTCGTGCGGTTTCATGGCCGAGGGCTTCGAGTACTTGCCCCCTTCGGTGCCGATGAAATCGCCCACGCCGTTGGTTTCGCGGATCAGGAACCAGGCTCGCTCCGGTATCGTCCCGTCTTCCTTGACGTTCATCTCCACGAACACGTAGCCCGGGTAAAGCTTGCGGTCCATGATGCGCCGCTTGCCGGACTTCATGATCGAGACGCTCTCTGTCGGCACCAGGACGCGCGTGATCTCGTCCTCCAGAGCCTCGATCTTAACCTTCTCTTCGAGGGTCCGGCTGACGGTCATCTCTCTGTTGCTTTGAACGCGCAGCACAAGCCAGCGCTTTGCCATCTTCGCTCCACCTCAGACCTACGACCGTAAGACTCCAAGCAGCCTCAACCCCTTGACAACCAAGTAGTCAACGCCAAAGATGTAAGCTGCCAGGATCAGTACCGTTACAATCACCACCACGGTTGACCCGATCAATTCGGCGCGGCTCGACCAATGGACCTTCTTCATTTCGCTCTCGGTCGCGATCAGGAAGTCCGCGAATCTCCGCCCGTTGACCAGGCGGAAGATGCCGAACGCGCCGATCGCCAGAAGCAACACCGGCACCCCCAACTGGACGTGTATCGCATAGCGATACGGATCGGCGGGCTTGAAACGCAACCTGACCTCCTGCCCCCGCCGCGACGTCGTTCCCACGAGCTTCTCCTTGACCTCATCGGTCACCCGGGTTCCGGCCGGGTACTCGGGGTCTTCCGCACTCGGCCACGGATCGACAAGGAGCCACGACTTATCGGCGTTGCGCGCCGCCATGGTTTCGATCTCGCCGGCCGGCACGTGCACCACCAGCTTCTGGCGAATGAAATAGCACAGCCCTGCCAGAAAGACCACCAGAACGAGCGCGGTCACACTCCGGGTGACCCGCCCCTGGTTCCGCTTATAGATCGACAGTCCAGCCAATGTTCCACCTCTGCACTGCTAACTGACCCTGATCGGACCGCGTGCTTCATCAGCCGGCCCGGTTTATCGGAGCGCCCTGCCGCCGGCCGGCCGCAAACGGCCCCCCGTTATCCTCTGGCAGGGGCGGAGGGATTCGAACCCCCAGCCCGCGGTTTTGGAGACCGCCGCTCTACCAATTAGAGCTACGCCCCTGTCGTGGCGCCAAGGCCCGCCGCTTCCGCCGCGGCAGCGGGTGGCACACACAAAATCACTTCTTACGCTCCTTGTGCACCGTGCGCTTCCGCTCTCGCTTGCAGAACTTCTTCAACTCCAGCTTCTTCTGGTTGCGAGTTTCCACCTGCGTGCGATAGTTCCGCGCCCCGCACTCGGTGCATTCCAGTGTCACATACTCACGCATCTTTAGAGAACCTCTCCGAAAACCAACGAGGGCAAGCCAGGTGATCGCCGCCAAGCGGAACCTCCCGGCTCCGGGACGACCATGCTGTGCCCTCGATGATGTAGCCGACCTATTTGATGATCTTGCTGACCACGCCGGCCCCGATCGTGCGGCCGCCCTCGCGAACCGCGAAGCGAAGCCCCTCTTCCATGGCGATCGGATATACCAGCTTGCC
>JAACEH010000178.1 GCA_011682595.1 Anaerolineaceae bacterium | reverse complement strand
CGCTTCCAGCGCGCTGGGCCAGACCGAGGACCTCTCGGACCAGATGGGCAAGACGGCTTTCACCGCCGAGGACGAGGCCCACATTGCCAAGGTTGTCAAGCCGCTGCTGGACAGCCTGGTGGCCGGGACCGACAACCGCCAGGTCAAGGGGGCTCGCAGCCAATTGATCGGCCTGACAACCAACACGCGGGCCACGGTCGAGTTCCGCACGGTGGCGGCAAGGATCATCGTCGTGCAGTTGCAGAAGCGGCTGAAGGCTCCTGTCCTGGTCCACAAGAATCGCCTGGCGGCGGCTATCGTTGTCAGTCGGATGCAGAATCCGGAGTCGGTGCCGCTTCTGCTGAAGCTGCTGGTCGGCGAAGGACCACAGGGTGAGCGGTATGCAAGCGTCCGCTACTGGGCGGCCAAGGGACTGGCCGGAAAGAAGGTCCACGAGGCGATTCTCCGCAACAACCCGTTGCCGCTTCGCAAGGTTCTGGAGGCCCTGGACCGGGCAATTACCCGCGAGACGGATGCCATCTGCGTCGGGGCCATGCTCAAGGTAGCTGCGGTCCTGAAGACGGACCAGGCGGTGGACCTGCTGATCAAGGCCACGGCCGCGAAGGCCAGAAGTCTGGACCTTGGCAATTCCGATGCGGTCGATACCATGAAGCAGGCGGTGGTTGCCCTCGAGGACGCCTACCGTCGCGACATTCGAAAGATGGCCGAGGCCAAACAACCGATCATTGCGGCATTGGCCCAGGTGCTGGCCCAAACGCCGCCTCACGGTAGCGGCCTGGAGCTGATTACCGTGGTGGACGGTGTCCTGGCCCGTCTGACCAGCCAGACGACACCCCTTGGCGAGAAGGTGCGCGAGCTTCAGGGGCAGGGGGTCCGCATACAGCCGAAGACGGTTGATCTGGTCTGGGTGGAACAGTTGAACTGGATTGAGTCCCTGTTGAAACCCGGTAAACCGGAGAACAAGGACCTCAGACTCAAGCAGCGTCCTGTGTATCTGGACTGGTCACCGGCCAAGTCGGCCGAAGTCGCCAGGAAGGCCGGCCGGAAGAAGTAGGCCGGGCGGCAGATCCCGGCCCCGATCCGTCACCCGGCGTGGGGCCGAGAGTCCGCAGGCAGACAGGAGCGAACCTTCCGTGAGCCTTTTGCCCGGGCCACGAGGGCGGCTGACTTCACTTCAGGTCGCCTCCGAGCGACCCAACCCCGCGTGGCCGTAATTAAGGGAGAGATCGAGCGCATGCATCTGTCCCCCTGGCGTGGCCTGCTCGTAGCGATCATCGCCCTGCTGATTCCCCTGGCAATCGTTCTGGCCTCGCTGGAGTACGGTTCGGCCGAGGCGGAATTGCGATTCAGTCAGGGTCCGGAGGTGCCCACCCTCGACCCCCAGAAGATGCAGGATGTTTCCGGAGGGCGTCTGGCCGGGGCGCTGTTCGAAGGGCTGCTGGTCTTCGACCCGGCCACCTCGCAGCCGCGGCCGGGCGTTGCCGAACGGTGGGAGATTTCACCCGATGGCCTGGTCTACACATTCGGTCTTCGCAAGACGGCGCGGTGGAGCGACGGCTCGCCGGTGACGGCCTCCGATTTTCTCTACAGTTGGTGCCGGGCCCTCGACGTTCGGACCGCTTCCCCGTACAACTACATGCTTCATCCGATCAAGGGCAGCAAGCAGTACGCCAAGGCCACCGAAGGCCTGGAGGGCAAGACGGCCCGGCAGATCGCCGAGCGCCTGTCCGAGGCCCGCAAGGGATTGGGCATTCTCGTTGTCTCGCCGACCGAGCTTCGCGTGACGCTGAAGCAGCCGACCCGCTCATTCCTCGATCTGGTCACCTTCCAGACCTACCTGCCGGTCAAGAGGGAATGTGTCGAGAGGATGGTCGACGGCCGCCCGGCTGAGGACCCGGCCTGGACCCATCCGGGCAAGATCATCTCCAACGGTCCCTATCTCCTGGAGGTCTGGAAACTCAAATGGAAGATGCGCCTGGTCCGCAATCCCTTCTACTGGAATCGCGACAAGGTGAAGATCGGGGTCATTGAAGTCTATCCCATCGAGGACGCCAACACGGCCTACATCCAGTACGAGCAGGGCCTGCTGGACTTCATCACCACGGTTCCGCCACTGGCCGCCGAGAAACTTTTCAAGCAGCAGAAGCAGGGCCGCCGCGACGATTTCTACTGCGATGAGCAATTCGGAACCTACTACTACCGGTTCAATTGCACAAAGCGGCCCTTCGATGACCTGCGGGTCCGCAAGGCCCTGGCCCTGGCCCTCGACAAGCAGGAGCTGGTTGACAAGGTGGGCCGCCTGAATCAGAGAGTGGCCAAGGCCTTTGTCCCGCCGCACATCGGGTGGTACAAGGGGCCCCGGGGGCTGGACCGCGACCCCGAACTGGCCCGCCGGCTGCTGGCCGAAGCAGGATACCCGGGCGGAGAGGGGTTTCCCGAGGTATCGCTGCTCTACAACACCAGCGAAAGCCACAAGAACATGGCCGAACTCGCCCAGGAACAGTGGAAGCGCGAGTTGGGCATAAACGTCAAGCTGACCAACCTGGAATGGAAGGTATATCTCCAGAAGGTGACCAACCTGGACTACCAGATCGCGCGAGCCGGATGGATTGGCGACTACCTCGACCCCAACACCTTCCTGGACATGTTCGTCACCGACGGCGGCAACAACAACACGGGCTGGTCCAACGCCGAGTACGATCGGCTGATCAAAGAAGCGGCCGGCCAGGGCGACACGGCCCGGCAGGCGGAGATATTCCGCCGGGCCGAGACCATCCTGGTGGAGCAGGAGTTGCCGATCCTGCCGGTCTACGTCTACAAGACGTCCTCGCTGATTCGCCCGTGGGTCAAGGGCTTCCACCCCAACCCGATCAACCGTATCATGTTCAACGACCTCTGGATCGAGCGACCGGGGGACCGCCGGTGACGCGATTTGTGATCAACCGCCTGTTGTGGTTCGTTCCCACGCTGTTGGCCATCTACACCGTCTCCTTTGCCCTGATGCAGGCCGCGCCGGGCAAACCATTTCAGACCGAAAAGAATATCTCGCCCGAGGTCCGCAAGCAGCTCGAGCATGAGTATTACCTGGACCGCTCGTGGCCTGCGGCCTACCTGCTGACCCTGCGCGACCTGGTCACACTCCGCGGACAGCAGTCCATGTACTACCGCGACTGGAACACCATCAGGGACATCCTGGGGCCATCGTTCATCGTGTCGCTCGCCTTGGGGCTGCTTGCCCTGGCCATCAGTATCGTGGTCGGCCTGCTGGTCGGGATATTCTCGGCCCTGCGGCGCTACAGCGCCATGGACCACGTCGTGACGGGCCTGACGCTGCTGGGCATCTCGCTGCCGAGTTTCGTCATCGCTTCGCTGCTGCTGATGGTCTGCGGATTCTGGCTGGCCATTCTTCCGGCCGGCGGGTGGGGCTCCTGGCGGCAACTCATTCTTCCGTCCCTGGCCCTGGCGGCATTTCCGGCGGCCTACATCGCCCGGCTGACTCGCAACAGCATGCTCGACGTCCTGCCGACCGACTACATCCGGGCCGCTTACTGTAAGGGGCTTTCGGGCCGGCGGGTCATCTTTGTCCATGGCCTGAAGAACGCCTTCCTGCCGGTCCTCAGTTACATTGGCCCGGCGGCCGCGGGAATCTTCACCGGCAGCTTTGTCGTCGAAAAGATATTCAGCATCCCCGGCGTGGGCTTCCATTTTGTGACCAGTGCCACCAATCGCGATCATCCGCTGATCCTGGCCTGTGTCATGCTCTACGCGACGTTGCTGCTGGTGATGAACCTGCTGGTCGACATAGGCTATGCAGCCCTTGACCCGAGAATCCGTTATGACTGATCGTCAAGAGGACCATCCGGCCGCCGTGGCGGAGGCGGCCCCCAAGGGCTTCAGCCCTCTGGCTATGGGCTTCAGGCGGTTCCGCGCCAACCGGGCCGCCGTGGCCAGCGTGGGTCTGCTGGTGGTGATCGTGGCGGCCTGTTTCAGCGCCAGTGTCGCCGAGGATCATGCCCGGTCGGTGAGCCGGCAGGAAGAGCTTCGCGTCCAGCGGCCGCACCCCTGGCCGCCCTCGCTGAACCATCCCTTCGGCACCGACACCAACGGCCGCGACCTGCTGCTCCGGACCCTGCAGGGCGGAGCCATCAGCCTGACCGTCGGCCTGGTCTCGGCGGCCATCAGTGTGCTGATCGGGACCTTCTACGGGGCCATCTCCGGCCAGGCCGGCGGCGCCGTCGACCGCTGGATGATGCGCGTGGTCGACATCCTGTACGGCTTGCCCTACATTCTGCTGGTCATCCTGATACTGGTCTACGCCGAGCGGAGCCTTCTGGTGCTGTTCATAGCCATTGGCTGCGTGACCTGGCTGACCATGGCCCGCATTATCCGCGGGCAGGTGCTGCGGCTGCGGGAGGAGGAGTTCATCGTGGCCGCCCGGGCCCTCGGGGCCAGGCCCTCGGCCGTCCTGGTTCGTCATATGGTGCCGAACCTGATGGGTCCGATCATTGTCTGTGCGACGCTGACCGTGCCGGTGGCCATCCTGCAGGAATCGTTCCTGAGTTTGCATCTCGGCGCCGCTGGCCAGTTGGGGCACCCTGGCCAGCGAGGGGGTGGCCGCCCTGAACCCGATGGTCAACTACTGGTGGCTGCTGGTTTTTCCGTGCGCGTCCCTGGCGGCCACGCTGCTGTGCCTGAACTTCATCGGCGACGGCCTCCGCGACGCCTTCGACCCGAAACTGACCTCCGGCAGAGCCTGAGGGCAGAGGCGGACCGTTATCGGCTTGGCTTGCAGGGTCAGCAATGGTATATTCCCGTGATTCCGTTGGCTTTCTGCGGCCCTTGCGTCGTATGAATGGCAACGGCTGGACGCTGAAAGGGTCATCGTGAGAACATCCCGGTTGTCAACCAGGGCGAGCGAGGCGGCTTTGCTGTTACTGCTCGTTGCTTTGCCCTGGCTCGCGGCAGGCTGCGACGGACCCGTGCCTACTGTGGTCAAGCCGGCCGACACCGGGGACGACAAAAGTTACACCGAGCAGGAGAAGCGCGGCGACTGGCTGGTCCGCCAGTTCAACGCCGAGCCGCGGACGCTCAACCCCATGACCAGCAAGGACGTTTATG
>JAACEH010000177.1 GCA_011682595.1 Anaerolineaceae bacterium | reverse complement strand
AGCGGCGGCAGGTCCGGCCACTGGCGGCGGCAGGGCAGGTGACCGACCACCGGATTCGGTCGGCCATGGATGACAGCTCAGCCAGGCAGTAAGGTGGCTGCTTGCAGCCACGCGGTCTATATGACAAGCGGCGGCTGTGCTTCAGCTGCCCTACATGACTGCACCGCAGGGGGACGCCGCTGGTGTTCGTGTCCCGCGGCACTGCCGCGGGCTTGTCAGGGTGCCAACGTTACGTGAAACTGCAAACCGCTGTAGCGGGAGGAGTCTTGAGCGAAATGAAACGACGCGCCGTGCCGGCAATTATCCTGGCCGCCGTCTTTCTTGCGGCCATGCTCGGTCCCACGCCTCTGCAGGCCTCGGGCAATCAGAACGACCTGTTTGACCTCGAACAGGTGATGGCCCGGGCTGTTGAGAAGGTCTCGATGTCGGTGGTGCGGATTATCGTGCTCGACACGACAGAGGCCGAGCAGCAGGCCGCCGAGAAGACCCTCGAGAAACCCGGGGACGAGGAAGCGGCCAAAGATGAGCCGCAACTCGCCGACCCCGACAAACCCGAGCCGCCGAACACCGAAAACAAGCAGGACCGTGTGCCGCCCGAGCGGCAAGAGAAGGTCGAGCAGCCGTACGAACCCGCAGAAGAGCCCCCGGTGCCGAAGAGAAAACGGGTCCGCAGCGGACTGATCGTCTCATCCGACGGTTACATAATCACCAGCCTGGTCAACGTGGGCCAACAGAAGGTGGGGATCGAGGTCGAACTGCCGGACGGGCGCGTCCTGGCGGCCAGACGCCTGGGTCAGGATGCCCAGCGCGACGTGCTGCTGCTGAAGGTGGAGGCCCGCCATCTGCAGACGGCCGAGATCGCGGCCAAGAGCACCCTGGCGGTCGGCCAGTGGGTTGTGGCCCTGGGCAAAGCCCTGCCCATCGATCAGCCGACGGCCACCAAGGGCATCCTCAGCGCCCTGGGCCGCCTGTCGGGCGTGGCCATTCAGACCGACGCCAAGATCTCGCCGATCAACTATGGCGGACCGCTGGTGGACCTGCGCGGCCGCGTGATTGCGATGGTTGCGGCCGTGAGCGCCAGGGGGTCCAGCGCGGGAATGAACCGCTGGAGCGACAGCGGCATCGGCTTCGCCATCCCGCTGGAAGACATTCTGGCCCGACTGCCCCTGCTGAAGGAAGGCATGCACATCGAGCCGCCCTTTCTGGGGATTCAGTTCAACATGGTGCGGCTGCGGCGCGGGGCCAAGGTCCTGCGGGTCATCGCCGGCACCGGAGCGGCCGACAGCGGCATGGAAGACGGCGACGTGATTGTCGAGTTCCAGGGGGCCACCATCGACACGCCGTTCCAGTTGCTCTACCAGATCGGGTCACGCAGCGTCGGCGACGAGGTCACCTTCAAGGTCCTTCGCGACGGCCAGACGCTGACCCTCGAAGCCACCATCGGGGCCCGGCCCGACCGATACCGCTGATAGGGACGACAGGGGCTCCGCCGGGAATCGATGTGTGGCACGGCCGGTCTTGCCCGGCCGTGGCGAATGCTCCATGGCTCTCGCCACGGCGGGCAAGCCCCGCCGCGGGCACACATACAGGACCCGCGGCTGATAGAGATGACAGGGGCTCCGCCTGGAAACGGGTGGGTTGGGGTCCATCACCGCTTCCGGCGACGAGAGCCTTTCTTCGAAGAGGTCTTCTGAGTGGCCTTATACGCTTCTTCTGACCAACCCAGTGCCACCAGTTGCGACTTCATCTCCTGGGCCAGCGTGAGTTGCCAAGTTGCCGTCTGAATCAGCCCGTCGATGTTCGCGGCCAGTTCGCTAAGACTCTCCTGCAATGACCCTCTTGAGCCCCTGTCGTCACTATCCATCGTCGGCGCCCCCTAAAGTCCGTTAAATCCTCTTGCGGGTGCCGTGGCTACGGTGTGTGTAGCCACGTTCGCCAGGTGCGCCCCCTCTCGTGGCCACAGACACCGCGACCACGGCACCCGCGTCTTGTGCAAGAGTGCCGGAATCCGTAGTCACGCGCTGCCTCCTGAGTCCATCGAATCCTCTTGAAATCCACCGTCGATTGTGCTTAGATGCGAATGAACCGTTTGCACCTGCGAACCTTATTCGCTCTCGCGAACGATGTCAAGAGTTTTTGTACGCGTTTGCGAATTATTTATTCGTTCTATTCGCCGGCAGCCGCTTCGGATATGACCATGGCGCCCGTAAGTGACGACAAATCAGGTATTTGCGACCGCATCCGCTCGGCCAGGGAGGCCGTTTTCGGACTGCGGGGCCGGGCCGCTTTCGCCCGGGCACTGGGGCTGAGCCCCTCGACCTACATCTATTACGAGAAGGGCCGCGTGCCCCCAGCCGAGGTCCTGGCCCGGGCCGCCGAGGTGGCCGGGGTGCGGCTGCAGTGGCTGATCACCGGCCAGGGTGAGCGGGAGACCCCAGTCAGCGAAGTCCGCCGCCAGGCCGGGGCCGACCTGCCGCCCGAACTCCAGGCGGCGGTCGACCGCCTCATCGAACGCCCCGCCCCGGCAGCGCGGTCCGCGCTCCGTCGCCATAGCCATGGAGCGTCGGCGACAGCCGCCGCCCGCGCGTTCGCCGAAATGCTGGCCACGGTGAGCCAGCGGTTTCCGGCCGGGCGATCGGCGGCCTGGCAAGAGCAGAGGTTAAGCAGCACCGACGGCATGATCCCGATCCTCGGTCGCACGGCGGCCGGACTGGTCGGCTCGTACCAGGAACTGCTGGGCGAAGAGCCCGCCGTGACGGTGGCCGACATAGCGCAGCGGGCCCTGGGACTCGACGTCCACCGCCGGGCGGTTGCCGACCTGGAGACAGACGACACGACCCTCCAGCGGACCTTGCCCGAGGCCGGCGGCGAGGTGTCGCTCGTCCAACTGAACGAGCCCTTGCCCTCGGGCGTGGTGGAGTTTCTGGACGCCCCGGCCCTGCGGCAAAAGCACCCTTCGGCCTTCGCTGTCCGGGTGGACGGCGAGAGCATGACGCCGCGGTTCCGCCACGGCGACGTGGTCATCGCCGAACCGGGCGGGGGCATCCGTCCCGGCCAGGCCGCCCTGGTCCAGATCCGCGGGCGGGTCGGCATCACCTTGAAACTCGTTCGCCGCGAGGAGGGCCCGCCGCCGCTCGTGCACCTGGTGCCCATCAACGAGCGTTACGACACCGAGCGGCTCGGCCAGGATGACATCGAGTGGATGGCCCCGGTGCTGTTCTCTGTGCGGTTATGAAATTTGTGAGACCGCTGCTACGGGATCATATAAGTTTTGTCGGGCGTGCGTCATTGCCGTTACAAGCCCCCTGCACCGCAGGGGGACAACATTGCGCTGTTGGTGTCCCACGGCAGTGCCGTGGGCTTATTTCGTGTCCCGCGGGGCAGTATGTAGCGACTGCTTGCAGCCACGCGGTTCATATCATAATCGGTAGCGCTTCAGTCGCCCTACATGGCTAGCACGGGACATCAGGTCGGCCATTGCCGCAAGTGAGGGAGAAACATGCCGCGAGTAGAGGCCATATGTATCAGCCCGGACAAGGGTCAGCCCAAGGCGGCGGTCGATTCGGCTGTCTTGCGGGCCGACCACGGGATCGAGTCCGACGCCCACGCCGGCCCCTGGCACCGGCAGGTCAGCCTCCTGGCGGCCGAGGACATCGAGACCGTCCGCCGCAAGGGCCTGCCGGACCTTCAGCCCGGGGCTTTCGCCGAGAACCTGGTTCTCAGCGGGCTGGACCTTGGGTCGCTGGGCCTGGGCAGCACCATCCGCCTGGCCGATGCGGTCGAGGTGACCGTCACCCAGATCGGCAAGACGTGCCACAATCCCTGCCAGATTTTTCGGCTGACCGGGGACTGCATCATGCCGCGTCTCGGCCTCTTCGCCCGAGTCGTGACCGGCGGCGTGGTCTCACCGGGTGATGCCGCCGAGGTCCTGTCACTGGTTCCGCGGGAAACCTTCCAGGTCGTGGTCCTGACCATCAGCGACCGTTGTTCGCATGGTGAGGCCCGGGACACCGCCGGTCCTGCCGTAGCCGACGTCCTGCAGCGGGAACTGGGAGCCCATATTTACCGGACCGAGATTCTGCCTGACCAGCAGCCGTTGATTGAGCAGCGGCTGAAACACTATTGCCACGGGCACTCGATCGACCTGTTGGTCACCGTCGGGGGAACGGGCTTTTCGCCGCGCGACGTCACGCCGGAGGCGACGCGGGCGGTGATCGAGCGGCCCTCGCCCGGGATCGACGAGGCCATGCGCAGCGCTTCGCTGGCCAAGACGCCGCATGCTGCTCTTTCGCGCGGCTACTCGGGCATCCGCGCCGCCACACTGATTCTCAGCCTGCCCGGTTCCAAGCGGGCCGCCCTTGAGAATCTGGCAGCCATTCTTCCCGCCCTGTCTCACGGCCTGCTCAAACTGCGCGGCGGGGGGGGCGATTGTGGACGGTCGCCCGGGGAGACGGTTACATGACGCTCGACGTTCCGCCGGTCTTCGGCGCCGTACTCATCGGCGGCCGGAGCACACGCATGGGACGGCCCAAGCACCTGATTCGTTGCGACGGCACGACCTGGCTGGAGCGCACCGTGAGGCTGCTGGAACAGGTGACCGCCCAGGTGGTCATCCTGGGAGCGGGCCAGGTGCCGCCCGGCCTGGCGCAGACAGTTCGCCTGGCGGACGTCGG
>JAACEH010000360.1 GCA_011682595.1 Anaerolineaceae bacterium | reverse complement strand
ACCTACCTGGAGGAGATCGTCGCCCTCAACGGCAAGGAGATCGTCGCCCGTCGCAACGTGGGCAACGGCTACGAGGTCGTCGAGTGCAAGCTGCCGGTGCTGTTGACGGTGACCGACTCGTTCCAGGAGCCGCGGCCCTGTTCGGCCAAGGCCCTGATGAAGTACAAGCATGCCCGGGCCACCCTGGAGATCCAGAGCGAGATGGCCGAAGCCATGCCCGATGCCGACGAGAAGCTATTGGCCGCAACCGTCAAGAAAAGAGCCGCGGAGTTGAAGGCCCGCGGCCTGCTGATCGAGCAGTGGAACCTCGACGACATCGAGGCCGACCTCGCCTGGTGCGGTCGCGACGGATCGCCGACCAAGGTCAAGCGGATCCAGAGCGTTGTTCTGAAGGGCTCGGGCCACGAACAGTTCGAGCCGACCGACCAGGACGTCGCCCGCCTGGTTCACCAGTTGATCGAAGACCATACGATTGGATAAGTTATCTATGAACCGTGTAAACCCGAAAGGTGAAGTCTGGGTGTTTGCCGAGCAGAAGGGCGGCCGTCTGCACGACGTCGGCCTGGAACTGCTCGGCAAGGGCCGCGAACTGGCCGACCGGCTGGGCGTGCCGCTGGGTGCGTGCCTGCTGGGCGACGGCGTAGACGGCCTGACCAGGAAGCTGATCAGCCACGGGGCCGATAAGGTCTACCTGTGTGAGAGTTCACACCTGGATTACTACCAGGCCAACTCGCATGCCAAGGTGCTGTGCGAAATGGTCGAGGCCCACCAACCGCAGATCTTCGTCCTGGGGGCCACGCCCGTCGGGCGCGACCTGGCTCCGCGGGTGGCTTCGGCCCTGAAGGCGGGCCTGACGGCCGACTGCACCGACCTTCAGATCGGCCAGCACACCGAGCCGACGACCAAGAAGAGTTACCAGAACCTGCTGCTGCAGGTGCGGCCCGCCTTTGGCGGCAACATCATCGCCACCATCGTCAACTTTGATCGTTGGCCGCAGATGGCCACCGTCCGCGAGGGCGTGATGGTCAGCCGTGAGGCCGACAAGTCGCGAAAAGGCCAGGTCGTCAGGTTCGACTGCGAGCTGACCGGGGCCGATATTCCGCTGAAGCTGATGAAGAGCGAGACGACCGCCAGGAAAGTTGACCTCAAGAAGGCGCGGGTCATCGTGGCCGGCGGGGCGGGGGTGGGCGGCAAGGAGAATTTCGCTCTTGTCTGGGACCTGGCCAATGTGCTCGGGGCGTCCGTCGGGGCCAGCCGGGCCGCGGTCGACAACGGGCGACCACCAGGTCGGCCAGACCGGCACAACCGTGCGGCCGGCGCTCTACATCGCGGTCGGCATCTCAGGCGCCGTCCAGCACCGGGCCGGGATGGAAGAGAGCGCCAAGATTCTGGCCATCAACAGCGACCCGGAGGCCCCCATCTTTTCGGTCGCCCACTACGGCATCGTCGGCGACATGAACGAGGTGCTTCCGAAACTGATTGCCGCCATCAAGGCGAAGGGATAGTCATGCCGAATTTCCTGACCGATAACCAGGACATCCTGTTCAACCTCGAGCATCTGCCGCTGGAGGAGATCGCCGGACTGCAGGAAGAAGGATTCCGCGAGGCCGGCCGGTTCGACTACGCCCCGGCCGATGCCGCCGATGCGGTCGACAACTACAAGAAGGTTCTGGAACTGGTCGGCGACATCGCCGGCGACAGCATCGCCCCGCTGAGCGAGTCGATCGACCGGGACGGCCGACCTTCGACGACGGAGAAGTGACCTACGCTCCCGGCATCCGCAAGTCGCTCGACCTGCTCTCGCAGGCCGACCTGATGGGCTTCACGCTGCCGCGGAAGTACGGCGGCCTGAACTTCCCGTCGACCATCTACGCGATGGCCACCGAAATGGTCTCCCGGGCCGACGCCGGACTGATGAACATCTTCGGCCTGCAGGGTATCGCCGAGACGATCAACGCCTTCGCCAACGACGACCAGAAGGATCGCTTCCTGCCGCGATTCTCTTCCGGGGAGGTCACCGGGGCCATGGTCCTGACCGAGCCCGACGCCGGCAGCGACCTGCAGAACGTGCAACTGAAGGCCTGGCAGGACGAGCAGGGCCGGTGGCGCCTCCGCGGCGTCAAGCGGTTCATCACCAACGGTTGCGGCGAGGTGCTCCTGGTGCTGGCCCGC
This sequence comes from Anaerolineaceae bacterium, assembly GCA_011682595.1. The sequence continues at coordinate 578 of JAACEH010000360.1, read as the reverse complement.
AGCGAACCCGGCGAGACCGGCGGCCTGGGCCTGTCGCTGTTCCTGATGGAGAGCGACGACTCGGTGCAGATTCGCCGCATCGAGGACAAACTCGGCATCCACGGGTCGCCGACCTGCGAGATGCAGTTCAACGACTCGCCCTGCGATCTGGTCGGCGAGCGGCGCCGCGGGCTGGTGACTTACGTCATGGCCCTGATGAACGGGGCCCGAATCGGCATTGCCGCCCAGGGCCTGGGCATCGCCGAGGCCGCCTACCGCGAGGCCCGGGCCTATGCCCACCACCGCGAACAGTTCGGTCGCCCCATCGAGCAGTTGCCGCCGGTGGCCGACCTGCTGGTCGACATGAAGACCAGTCTCGAGGCCGGGCGGGCACTGCTCTACCACACCTGCCTGGTGGTCGATCGCGACGTCAACCTGCAGCGGCGGTTGCACGAGAATCTGTACCAGGACAAGGCTGCGCGCTCCGCCGACAACAAGGCCCAGAAACAATTGAAGCGCCTGGCGGCGATGCTCACGCCGATGTCGAAATACTATTGCAGCGAGCTGGCCCAATCCTGTGCCAACGACGGCATCAGCGT
>JAACEH010000176.1 GCA_011682595.1 Anaerolineaceae bacterium | reverse complement strand
ACCACGGAACATGCGTCGCCAGCGACGCATGCCACCCCCGTCGGGTCTGTTGACCAGATCTACTTGACTTTACCTACAATCTTGACGTACACCCTTGAACGCTCCCCCGGAGGCGCCTAAAATATACTTGGGAAGCCGTTTAGCGTTTGTCGCTCAGGCGGTGCGGCCAGAATACAGGAGCAGCCATTTGAAGATCGTGACATACCCCAGCGAGGTTCTGGCCCGCCAGGCCCGGAAGATCACCGATTTCGACGGGAATCTGCGGGAAACCGCCCGCGAGATGTTCCAGACCATGTACGCCTCCAACGGCATCGGCCTGGCGGCGCCGCAAGTGGGCCTGTCGGTCCGTCTGTGCGTGGTGAACTGGCCGGAGAGCGAAGTCGGCGAAGTGGCCATGGTCAACCCCGAGCTCATCGAGCAGCGGGGGCGCCAGGCCGGCGAGGAGGGCTGCCTGAGCTTCCCCGGCATCTTCATCAAGGTCCAACGGTCGGCCTGGGTCAAGGTCCGCTACCAGGATCTTGACGGCAACGAACAGATTCTGGAGGTCGAAGGATTGGCGGCCCGGGCCGTGCAGCACGAACTCGACCACCTCGACGGAGTGCTGCTGGTCAACAAGATGACAACCATTCAGCGAATGGCCAACCGGTGGGCGCTCGAGATGCTCCGGCGTCGTCTGTGGCCCGGCGAAGAGGGCGAAGCGGTGCCGGCCGGGGAGACGGCGCCGGACCAGGAACATGAGGCAGGCGAACCCGAATGAAGATTCTCATGGCCGCCACCGGCGACTTCGCCCTGCCGACCTTCGCCTGCCTGCCCAAGGGCGGGCACCATCTGCTGGCCCTGATTACCCAGCCCGACCGCCCGGCCGGCCGGGGGCGCCGCCTCCGTCCGGCCAGGATCAAGCAGGCCGCCCTGGAGGCCGGGCTGCCGGTCCTGCAACCGCAACACATCGCCGTCCCGAAAACCATCGCCCGAATCGCCGACCTGGCGGCCGAGGTGTTTCTGGTCATCGCCTACGGCCAGAAGATTCCCGAGCGGATGTGCTCTCTGCCTCCCCGGGGAGCGATCAACCTGCACGGGTCGCTGTTGCCGGAGCTGCGCGGCGCAGCCCCCTGCAACTGGGCGATCATCAGGGGTATGAAGCGCTCGGGCGTCAGCGTCATCTACCTAGCCCCGAAGATGGACGCCGGCGACGTGCTGGCACAGAGCGAAGTTGACATCGGCCCCCGCGAAACGGCCGGGCAGTTGCACGACCGGCTGGCCACGCTCGGGGCCCGCCTGGTGCTCGACGTGCTGGAGCAGATTGCCGCCGGGACTGCCCAGGCGACCGCCCAGGACGAAGGCCGGGCGACCCTGGCCCCGCGACTGAAGAAGTCCGACGGGGCCATCGACTGGACGCGGCCGGCCGGCGAACTCGACTGTTTCGTCCGCGGCATGAGCCCCTGGCCGGCGGCCTTCACCCATCTCAAGCAACCCGGGCGGCCCGACCTTCGGGTCACTATCGAGGAGGCCCGGCCGCTGGATGACCTTTCGGCGGGGCCGGGCGCCCCCGGGACGGTCCTGGAGACCGGCGGCCGACTTGTCGTGGCTGCGGGGCAGGGGGCCTTGGAGATTGTCGCCCTGAAGCCGGCCTCGGCCCGCAGAATGACCGCCCAGGCCTTCTGCAACGGACACGCGGTCCGCATTGGCGACCGACTGGGCTTGCCTTCCGACGGGCAAGCGGTATGATTGAATGCAATGTGATTGGTGCCCCGGCGACCCTGAGAACGGAGGATATCCGCAGGGCCACGGCATGCCGTGGCCGTCAAATGTCAATTGGCGGGTGCCGTGGTCACGGTGTCTGTGACCACGGGGGGGCGAACTAACGAACGTGGCTACACACGCTCCTGGCCACGGCACCGGCACCGGCAATGGCTCATGCTCAAGACGCTTAACAATCTCAGCGTGCGACTGCGGCGCAAACGGTGCAAGCCCGAGGAACTGTTGCTGCTGTTCTCCTCATGTCTGCAGCGGTCGGCCTGCGACTGCAACCTGGCCGGGTCGCTGACCAACTGCCGGCGCTGCGGGCAATGTGTGGTCTGTGAGTTTCTCGACTTGGCCGACGAGTTGGGCGTCAATATCTTCCTGGCCACCGGCGGGCGCCTGGCCGCCGAGAAGGCCCGCGATCCCAAAATCAAGGCCATCGTGGCCGTGGCCTGCAACAAGGAACTCTCCGAGGGCATCAAGGCCACCTTCCCCAAGCCCCTGCTGGTGCAGGAGCTGGCCACGCCGAACGGCCCTTGTAAGGATACCGAGGTCGATTTCCAGGCCGTTCGCAAGGCCGTGGAATATTTCCTTCGCTAAGCTACTTTCACTTTCTCGTTTGTTAACGGCCCGCTGACCAATGAACGCTCGCCAACTTGCCCTCTCCGCACTCCGCCAGGCCCACCAGGACGGCACCTACGTCCAGGACCGTCTGCACGATCTGATGAGCGAACATGAGCTTTCCGCCGCCGACCGGTCGCTGGCCACGGAGATCGCCTTGGCCACGGTGCGACACCGGCGGACGGTCGACCTGTTGCTCGACTCGCTGCTGGCCCGGCCCATCCGCAAGACCGACCCCGTCACCCGGCTGGTCCTGGAGAGTGCCGCCTACCAGATTGTCTTTCTGGATCGCGTGCCCGACTACGCCGTGGTCAACGAGGCCGTCCAACTGGTCCGCTGGGCCGGCAGTCCGCGTATGGCGGGGCTGGTCAACGCCGTCCTTCGCCGCCTGACCAGTCTGATCGACCGCGACGCGAAAGCGGCCCGGGCCGGCGACCCGCGGCGGATTGTGCCCCTGCCGCATGGCGGCCGGGTTGTGCTGAAGCAGCCGCTGCTAAGGGCCGACCAGGTGGGCCGCCTGGCCGACGCGTACAGTTTTCCCGATGCCCTGGTCAAACGCTGGTGCGGTCGCTGGGGCGCCGGAAATACCGAGCGCGTCCTGGCGGCGCTGAACCGCCCGCCGCGGGTCTTCGCCCGGGTCAACACCTTGCGAACCTCCCCGGGCGACCTGCTGGCAAGCCTGGCCGAGGCCGAACGCGAAACCGTGTTGCAGGTCACCGGCAACGTGCTCGATCTGACCGGTCTGCCTCACGCTGCGTTGCTCGACCTGCTGGAGCGGGGCCTGGTGACCGTTGAGGATCCCACAGCCATGCTGGCCGTCGAAGCCCTCGAAGTGCAGCCCGGTGAAACCGTCCTGGACCTCTGCGCCGCCCCGGGCGGCAAGACGTCGTACCTGGCCGAACTGATGCAGGGGCGGGGGCTGATCGTCGCCCTGGACCGTGAAGGTCCGCGGCTGGATTTGTTGCGGCGCACCTGCGAGCGACTGCGGCTCAACAATGTCCGCTTGCTGGCCAACGCTCCGGCGGCCTTCCCCGACGACCTGCCCGGGGAGTTCGACCGCGTGCTGATTGACGTGCCCTGCAGCAACACCGGCGTGCTGAACCGCCGGGCCGAGGCCCGCTGGCGGCTAAAAGACAACGAAAACGAAAACGACAAATCGATCCGCTCGCTCAACCGTCTGCAGCTCAGCCTGCTGGCCCAGGGAGCCCGGGCCACTCGCAGCGATGGCCTGTGCGTCTATTCCACCTGTAGCCTGGAACCCGAGGAGAACGGTCGTTTGGTGCGGCGGTTCCTCCAGGACAATCCCTGGATGGTCCTGCAGAGTGAGCTCCAGACGCTGCCCTCCGAGTCCGGCGACGGCGGCTACTTCGCCCGCCTGAAACGCATCGAAGACGGGCCCGGGAGTTTATAGTTAGGCGACCGGCTTGACAGCCCCGGCAAATGGCCTATAATCCGCCACTTCCGCATCCGCTGGCCCAACCCGGCCCTGGCGTGCACGAGGACAGATCATGAACATCTCCTGGAAATGGCTGCTCGAGTATGTCGACTACGGCGGTTCGCTGAAAGAGGCCGTCGACCTGCTGACCATGGCCGGTCAGAACGTCGACAGCGTCGAGGAGCTGCCCGACGGCGACGCCCTGCTCGACGTCGAGGTGACCAGCAACCGGCCCGACTGCCTCGGCCACATCGGCCTGGCACGCGAACTGGCGGCCCTGACGGATTCGGCGTTCAAGGCGCCCGCGGTCGATTATCCCGAAGAGGGCCGGGAGGTCGCCGACCTGACCTCGGTCGAGGTGCTTGATGCCCAAGGATGCCCGCGCTATACGGCCCGGGTTATTTGTGGGGTGAAGGTCGGCCCCAGTCCGGCCTGGCTCGCGGGCCGTCTTGAGGCGATCGGCCTGCGGCCGGTCAACAACGTCGTCGACGTGACCAACTTCGTCCTTTACGAGCACGGCCAGCCGCTGCACGCCTTCGACTACGACCGCCTGGCCGAGAGCCGCATCGTCGTCCGCCGGGCCGCCCCGGGCGAGATGTTCGAGGCCATCGATCACTCGCGGCACGAGATGACCGGGGGCGACCTGGTTATCGCCGACGCCCGCCGGGCCGTGGCCATGGCCGGCGTGATGGGGGGCACCGACAGCGAGGTGACCGACCGGACGGTCAACGTCCTGCTGGAATCGGCGATGTTCGACCCCCTGAGCGTCCGCAACACCAGCCGCCGCACACAACTGATGAGCGACTCCAGCTTCCGTTTCGAGCGGGGCGTCGATTTCGACGGCGTTGACTGGGCCAGCCGCCGGGCCTGCCGCCTGATCCTCGAAACCGCCGGCGG
>JAACEH010000175.1 GCA_011682595.1 Anaerolineaceae bacterium | reverse complement strand
CGGCGGGTCTTGCCCGCCGTGGCCAGGAGCCATGGAGCATTCGCCACGGCCGGACAAGGCCGGCCGTGCCACAGGGCAAGAAAGGCGGGGTGGCCTGGTCCACGCTTGCCTGGCCATGAACGATTGACTATCATTAACCCATGGCCGATGCCGACCTGATTCGCGCCAATCCCGTGCGGCGAGGGCGGCTGGCCCTGCGGCGGAACCCGGGAATGAACGACCACTATAACTGCTGATGACAAATACGCTGGGACAACTTCTTGCGGCGGCCTTGCTGGTCGCCCTGTCGGCGCCACTGGCACAGGCGGAGATTCACTATGTCTCGCCGGACGGATCGCCGGAGGGCCAGGGCCGGCCGGACTCGCCGCTTGACCTGGCCACGGTGCTGTCGGCCAAGACCAGTCCCGCGGCGCCGGGCGACACGATCGCCCTGGGCGGCGGAACCTATCGCGGCATGTTCAACTGCAACATCAGCGGCACCCGGCAGCGGCCGATCACCATCCGCGGCATTCCCGGCCGGCGGGCGACGATCGACGGAGGGGGGTTCAGGAAGGCCGCCCTGACCGTCCGTGGGGCCTGGACCATCTGGCGCGACCTGGAGTTGACCAACTCCGACCTGCGGCGCAACAGCCGCCGCACGACCAGTTGGCCGGGCGACCTGCGGCGCATGGCCGGCATGATGGTGACCGGCGACAACGTCCGGCTGCTGAACCTGGTGGTCCACGACGCGGGCAACGGGCTGGAACTGCGCAGTCGGGCCGCCGACACGGAAGTTTACGGTTGCATCATTTATTACAACGGGTGGGACAGTCCGGTGGGCGGCTTCGGCCACGGGATCGACGTCCAGAACGGCAAGGGCGCCAAGCACATCGTCGATAACATCCTGTTTAACAACTTCGCTTGCGGGCTCCATGCCGCCAGCCGCATGGCCCCGGTCAGCAACCTGCACATCGAGGGCAACATCGCCTTCGACAACGGTGTGCTGGCCCACGGACAGCGGCGGCGGCGGAACATGCTGATCGGTTCGCTGAGCCGGCCGGCCGAAGGGGATCGTCGTCAAGGACAACTTTCTGCGTCACACCGGCAGCGCCGCGACCAGCGTGCAGATCGGCCGCCCGAGAGAGAACGGCGACCTGGTCTTCACGGGCAACTACGTTGTCGGGGCGTCGCAGATACTCAACTTCAGGTCGCTCGAGGTCACCGGCAACACGTTTATCTGCAAAGTGACGATGGTTCACCTCTGGCTGCCCAAGGACGTCGGCTTCGGGGCCTACACCTGGCGGCGGAACAACTACTTCTTCGCCGAGGGAGCGTGGTTTCCACTGGCCATATACCGCCAACAGCAGGGCTCGGGGATCGAGTACGCCGATTGGCGCAAGACCACCAAACTCGACGCCGGCAGCCACTTCAACGGCAACCTGCCGACCGGCCTCAAGGTGGTGGTGCGGCCGAACCGCTACGAGCAGGGCCGCGGACACGTGGTCGTCTACAACTGGGACCGCAAAGAGAAGGTGGAGGTTGACCTGAGCAGTGTGCTGGAGGCCGGCCGGAAGTTCAAGGTGGTCAGCGCCCGAAACTTTTACGGCCCCCCGGTCGTCGAGGGCACCTGGCGCAAAGGGCAGACCGCCGTGATGCTGCCCATGACCGGGCCCGAGCCGGCGAAGGTGGTCGGCAAATCGGCCAACCCCGCCCCGCCGACGGACATCGGTTTCGGTTGCTTTGTCGTCCTGCCGGTGCTAGAGTCTGAGGTTGAATCTGGGCCACAATGATGTTGTGCCCGCGGCCGGTCTTGCCGGCCGGGCAGACAACCGACAACGAAAGCCCGGCAGGCAACTAGTGCCGCCGTCGGCCCAAGCGTGGGTGCCACGGTCTGACCGAAGGTCAGGCCGTGATCATCTCCCGAACGTTTGTCATGGCCTGGCTGCGCCAGACCATGGCACCCCGCTGCTCGGCGCCCAGCCGTGGCAGGGAAGATGAAATCAGGAGTGGTAGCCGCATGCAGACGATTCACATTAAGGAGAAGTCGCTGCCCGTGGCCTGGGAGCGGGCGGTGCTGGCCACGTGGGAGACCGGCTCGGGGTTCCGGACCGAGTACGACAAGCCGGACGATCCCGAGTCGCGCGACGCCTGCGTGCTGATCCACGTGACCGACCCCCTGGCCGAGCCGCGCATTCACAAGGCCTTCCCCGGCGGGCTGGACGACCTGGAGATCTACCGGGCCGAGGTCCTCTACGGCGTGCACGACCACTGGATCGCCCCCGAGGAAGGCAAGTGGGAGTACACCTACCACGAGCGGCTGTTCGAGTACCGCGTGCCGGGCATCGCCGAGCCGATCGACCAGATCGAGGCCCTGATCGACAAACTCGCCGAAGCGCCGCACACGCGGCGGGCCCAGGCGGTCACCTGGCAGGCCTGGAACGACACGGGCATCAACGACCCGGCCTGCCTGCAGCGAATGTGGTTTCGCGTGGAGGCCGGAAGGCTGAACATGGTCATCCACATGCGCTCCAACGACGCCTTCAAGGCGGCCTTCATGAACATGTTCGCCTTCACCGAGTTGCAGCGGATGGTCGCCGAGCGGCTGGGCGTGACGGTGGGCGACTACGTCCACGGGGCCGACAGTTTCCACATCTACGGCTCGTACTTCAACGAGTTCGAGGGGTTCCTGAAGAGCATCGCCAACCGGCCCGACCGTTACTTCACCACCGAGTTCGCCATGGCCATGTTCCTCGACGGCGCCGAGCGGATGCTCGCCGAAACCGACCTGCCCGACGCCAAGCGCAAGATCATCCTTCAGCGAAAAGCCGAACTCGAAGTGGCTGTAGGTTGAGCACCGCTCGACAAGCTAAGGCGCGTCCTTCATGGCGACCCCTTCGGTGTCGCCATGCCACCCGTCATGATTTCGGTTTTCAAGAGTTCTCCTTCCGTCTTGCCCGACTTGCGTCCCGGCCAATGACGTTTCCTACTTGATCACCGGCTTGACCGCCTTGCGGCTGTCCTGGCAGTTGCCCACGGCCAGGGTGTGCTTCAGGTCGCCGCCTGAGGCCACGTACTCGACCACCTGGCGAAAGGTCACCACGTGGGTATCCGGGTACTTTTCCTTCTGGCGAACCAGCACCTCCATCAGGAACTCTTTCAGGATTTTGGCCTCATTGCGATGCGTAGGCTTGCCGATGCTGTCGTCCGAACTCTTCAGGCCCCAGTCGTGAAAGGCGTTGACGGCGAAGATCGGCCGCCGCGGATGGTTGTAACGGTAATCGAAGTTGGCCATCATCATGGCCACGCCGTCGGCCACCTCGTAATCGAACTGGCCGGGGTAGTCCGAGCGGATGGGCCGCGTGATCCGGGCGTGAACCGGCGGCGCGTTGCCGTCCAACTCACCGGTCGAGACCTGATAGACGCCGTTCTTGGGGTTCGCCTGGGGCCACATCTGGTCGTTCGGATGTCCGCCGCGGCGCCCCCAGTAAAGGAACTTCTGCTTTCGCAGCAGCCGGCGGCTGAACTCCGGATCGATGGCCGCCCCGCGACCGCCGCCGCCGCCCTTGTGTGTGAAGGGCCGCGTGAAGCCGACGATGTTGTCGCGGAACCATTGCGTGCAACCCTCGATTTCCTCAATCTGTTTATCCCGCGGCAGCGACCGCCAGTTGTGCCCGCCGGGGTTGTGGTGCAGCGTGTGGTGGGCGATCTCGCTGCCGGTGTCGAACAGCCGCTGGTAGAGCAGTTTCTGCTTGAGCATGTCGCGGCTCTTGGGATCGCCGGACAGCGGGGCGGCCCACATCGTAAAGCCGACCTTCCGGCCTTGCTCCTTCAGCGTCTCGACAACGTCGAGCATCGCCTCAAGGCCCTCGATGTTAACGCAGTCGTCAACGCCCAGGCAGATGAACATCGGCGGCCGCTTGTTGCCGGGAGTCTTCAGGTCCTTCGGGGCAATCACCGGAATCTCGGCGGCCGGTTCATTCAGGTCCACCTGCCGCGTCTTGCCGTCTATTTTTCTGAGCGCCGCCTGGGCATGCCGCCGCAGGCCGACGTCCTCGTGCTTGAGCATCTTCTCCAGCGGCGCCACGGCCGCCCCGTCGCCGATTTCGCCCATGGCGTCGATGGCGTACTGCTTGTTGTTGATCCACTCGCTGTCCAGCATCTTGACCAGAGCCGGCACCGCCCGGGTCGACTTGATCCTGGCCGCCGCCCAGGCCGAGGCCTGCTGCATGTAATCGTCGACCCGGCGCCGCCCCTTGTACAACAGTCCCTCGATACCGGCCACCAGGAACTTCTCACCCGAAGCGTCGCCGAACTTCACGGCCAGGATGTCGGCCGCCCGATTGGCGATCATCAGGTTGAGCCGCTTGCGGGCGTACGGCTCCAGCTTGGCGAAGCTGGGATCCTTCCACTGGCCGTAGGTCAGCAGGTTCTTCAGAATCGGGATCACCTCGCGGTCGGTGAAGAAGGGCCGCTTAATCACGTGCAGCACCGACAGCTGGTCCCACACGCCCAGTTCGGTCCACAGCCTGTGGTTGCCCATCGCCTCAATAATCGCCTTCTGCGACGACGGGTCGCCGATGTGGCCCAGGGCCAGCAGGGCCTCCAGCCGCACGTACAGGTTCTTATCTTTCAAGGCCTTGACCAGGTGCGGCACGACCTCCTTCGAACGGAGTTTGCCCAGGGCGATGGCCGCCGTCCGCTGCACCCACACCTCCTTGTCCTTCAGCAGTGGGATAATCGCCTTGGCATTTCCGGCGTCACCGATCCGCTGCAGGCCGTAGAGGGCCAGGCGGCGGACCGTCGGGTCGGGATCGCTCAGGGCCGTCACAAGCGACGGGGCCGAGGCCGGATCCTTGCCCAGGGCCAGCAGCCGCGCCGCAGAGATTCGCACCTTCGCCGGAGCGTCGGTCCACGGTTTACGCGCAACCGCCGCCGGCCCGCAACCGCCGGCCAGCACCGGCACAACCACGGCCACAAACAACAGCACCACCACGCGACTCTGCTTCATCTGTCCCGCCTCCTTTCGTTTCACGAACTCGTTCGCCAACATCTTAAACGCACCGGCCGCCGGCCGGTAGCGATATTTGCCTTATTTGCCTTGCTCGCAGGGCAATCGTAGGAAAGTGCAGGGCCGCGCGGACATGGTTTCCGGGGCCTTTCGGGATATCTGTCGATTGGAGCCCCACCAGGGACGGCTGGCCAATAGCCAGGAACGCCAAGCCGTGGTAATATGGTCCCCTGAAGAGAAAGAGAATCCGGAACTTAAGGCACACCGAGCCGACGAGGTTTATGAGATGACCGAACCGCTGCAACCCATTTGCGACAGTCACGCCCACCTGTACTTTCCGAAACTAGTGGACCGGGTGCCCGAGCTGCTGCTGAGCGCCGCCGAGGCCGGGGTAGTGGCCATCATCAACATCGGCACCGAGCCCGAGACCAACCCGCTGGCCATCGAGCAGGTGCTGCAATCCCGGGCCCTCCTCGGGCCGCAGCCGGCGGACTTCCGCCCGCCGCGCCTCTACGCGACCGTGGGCTTTCATCCGCACGAGGCGGCCAAGATCACCGACCGCGACTGGCCCGTCATCGAGCACCAGGCCGCCCAGCCCTGCGTCGTCGGCCTCGGCGAGTTCGGCCTGGACTACCACTACCAGCACAGCCCGGGCGAGGCCCAGCGCCGTGTGCTGCGCCGCGGCATCGAACTGGCCCTGCGGGTCGGCAAACCCCTGGTCATCCACTCCCGCCAGGCCCGCCTCGAAGTCATCGAGACCCTGGACGAAGTGGCCGGCC
>JAACEH010000174.1 GCA_011682595.1 Anaerolineaceae bacterium | reverse complement strand
ATGGCTGCAACGGGACAGACGCAACCGCCGAGGTAGAAGCCGAAGTAAGCAAGCGAGCCGATGCTCAGCCAGCGGATGGCCGTGCGGCTGCGCAGCTTCAGGACAAACACCGCGGCCAGCACAAGGCCCAGGGCCAGGGCCGCCACGTGGACATACTCCATCCAGCCGGGCATGCGCAGCGGCCGCTGGTCGAGGACCGGCAACTGGTGTCCGGTCTCGATGAAATCCGGCGGCGGAAACCGCTCGACGGCCAGGGCTTGATCGGCAATTAACAAAACCAGGACAATGCAGAAACTCCACAGGATGAGGGCGCCGGCTCTTCTCATGGGCCCTCCTTCTTGGCCAGGTGTTTCACGATGTAGGGCCGGTCGGCGGGCAGCCGCATATAGGCCCCCGACGGGCACCCGGCGGCAATCGAGCAATCGTTGCAGTTCAGGCAGCGGTCCTGGCGGACCTGCAGGTAGAGCGACCCGTTGCCGTAGGCGGTGCAGCCCTTGACGCAGATTCCGCAACCGCTGCACAGTGTCTCGTCGATCTCGTACTCGAAGTACGGGTCCTCGATGAAGCGACGCTTGATCGCCCCGACGGGGCAGAGCTGGTTCTCGGCCCCGGTCTCTTTCTGGTTCGGTTCCGGATAGAAGAAGCCCGTGCACAGCAGGCAATAGCCACACATCGCGAAGTCGTGCACGCACTTGACGGCCGAGTCCTCGAGCACACAGTTGGTGCGACAGCGGCCGCACTGGATGCACTTGAAGGGATCGATCTGCCAGACGAACTCGTCGCCCTTGGCGCGGCCGGCCACCTTGATGCCCAGGCCGGCCAGGCCGACCACCAGCGTCCCGCGGCCGATGCCGCCCAGAAATCCGCGGCGAGTCAGGCCCCTCTGTTTGGGTTGCTCGGGCTGCATCTCACCTCTCCTCCAACTCAAACTCCAGCACCACGCCCCGGGCCGGATCGACAACGAATATCCGCCCCTGTCCGGTCACGGCAATGTCCAGGCCGGCATTGCGGGCCCCGGGGTAGGCGCTGGGGCGGGCGGTAAAGTATTCCTTGCCCATCAGGGCCAGCAGCCGCCCCCGGCCGTCGCTGACCTTCACTCGCGGCGCTGCGCCCTTCTCGGCCGTAACGAAGTTCCCCTCGGGCGTCAGGGCCAGGTTCGTCGGGTTGCAGCATCCCTGGAAACGGTTCGCCGCCAGACCGGGGGCGCCCCAGTACCGCACCAGGCGGCCGTTCAGGTCGTATTGCTCGACCCGCCACTTGCCGGGGTTGCCGACGTACAGCGTTCCGTCGCCAGAGGCCGCAACGTCCAGGTACGGGCTGGGACAGATAATGCCCGGCCGGCCGGTCTGCGGGTCGCGGCCGCCGATGTCGTCGATGAAGTCGCCGCCCGGGGTGAAGCGGTGCACCACGCGATTGCCCGCATCGGCCAGCCACAGGTTGGCCCCGGCGACGGTGATGCCCGTAACGAAACTCAACTGCCCGCGGCCCTTGCCGGGCTCGCCCCAGGAGTCCAGCAACCGGCCCCGGCCGCTGAAGACGTGCACCCGGCGGCGCTCGGTGACATAGACCCGGGCCGAGTCGTCCAGGGCGACGGCGGTCGCCTGGTTCGGCGTCGGCAGTTGGCGAAGCTTCTTCCACTCAGAGTCAAAGACGGTCACGCCCCGGCGGCCGGCCAGGTAGAATCGCCCCGAGCCGTCCGCGGCGATGCCCTTCAGGCCGGCCAGGCCGGGCCTGATGGTCCGCACCAGGCGGCCGGCCAGCGGCGTCTCGACGGCCGCAGACGGACCCGCCCCGGCCGGCGGCCGGTCGGCCTCGCCGCGGCAGCCGCAGAGGGCGGCGACCAGAAGCGAACATGTCGGCAAAAGCTTCATGCGAACTCTCTTGAGCAGGGGCCGCGAGCGACCTTGTTCCCTCACCGGCTTACCTTCACACAAACCATCTCCGTCAGGTCGCGAAAGATCAGGCGGCCGTCGGCGTAGGCCATCGGGCCCCAGGCATCGTGACCGCCGAGAATTTTCGCCCGGCCGAGTTCCTTGTAGCCCTGCGGGTTGGCCTCGGCCATGACCAGTTCGCCGCTCTGGCCACCCACGGCAAACAGCAGCCCATCGACCAGGATGAACGGGCCCAGCCCGAAGCGGGCCTTGGCCCCGCTGGTCCAGACAACCTGGCCGGCCAGGTCCAGGCAGGCCAGTTGCCCGTCCTTGATCACGCCGTAAAGGTACCCGTCGTACAGGATCGGGGTCTGCTGCACGCAACTGAAGACCTTCTCGGTCAGCCGGAACACTTCCTCGACGGCAAAGCGGCCGCCCTCGCTCCGCACGCGAGCCAGCAGGCTGCCGGCTTTGTAACTGCCCGTAAAGAACAGGCGGTCCGGGGCGATAACCACCGGCGACGGCGCGTTGGCGGTCTTGATACGCCACTGGGGAAGCCGCCAGAGCAGGCGACCGTCATCGGCGGCAACACTGACCACACCGCCCTGGGTGCAATAGACGTACTGGCGAATGCCGCCGAACTCGGCCACCATTATCGACGACTCGGTCATCTTCCAGAAGTCGGGGTTGGGCGTCTGCCAGAGGATTTTGCCGCTGGCCAGTTCCACGGCCATCATCAGCGGCCCGCCCCTGGCCGGGTCGCCGCCGGGAGCGATGATGGCCCGGTCGCCGTCAATCAGCGGGCACTGGCCGGTGTACCATCCCGGCACAATGGTCCCGAATTGCCGCACCAGGTCCATACTCCATACCTTCTGGCCGGTGTCGGTCCGCAGGCAGGTCACCCGGCACTTCGGACTCATGGCCACCAGGTACTCGTCCGTCAGGGCGGCGATGGTCCGCGACATGCCGTGGTTCCGCTTGATCAGGACCGAGTAGGTGTAGCGCCAGATTTCCTTGCCGTCGGCCAGCGAGAGGCAGCGGATGGCGTCCTCCCATTCCTTGCGGTCATAATCGACGACGAAAACGCGGCCCTTGTGGATGGCCGCCCCGGCATGGCCCTCACCGACGGCGACCCGCCACAGGACCTCGGGGCCGCCCTCGGGCCAGCTCCTGGCCAGCGGCGGATCCGTCGCCCCGGCAATGGCCGTCCGGTCCGGTCCGCGGAACTGCGGCCAGAGACCCTCCAGGTCGGTCGGCCGGCCGGGGCCGGGAATCAGTCGGCCGGGATTCCTGGGCGGCTTCTCCACCCGGCTGCCCGGCGGGGGGCGGTTGTCCGCTCCGGGCAGACGCGGGGCCACCTTCACGGATTGCAGGCCGCCGCACCAGCGGGCCAGCACCGTGCCGCCGACCAGGGCCGCCAGCAGGGCCGTCGTAATGACTGTCGCATTGAACTTCAAAATAAACCAACCCCTTCGTTGAACCTCTGAAGGCGAACCAAGCGGTCAATTATAGGCACTCGGGCAAGCATCGTATAGGCTCCGAATCGCTCCCGGCGCGCTCGTGAGGCCCCCTGGCACCCGCTGGAATATTAAATGCCGTCTCAGGGCCGGGGTTTTGGACCAAAACAGTAGAGCAGACCGTTCTGGTTGCCGATCACCAGGCGGCCGTAGCCGACCGCCGGCGAGGCCACAAACGGTTCGCCGGCCGCAAAATGCCAGAGCCGCCGGCCGCTGTCGAGGTCCACCGCGTACAGTTGGCCGTCGTGGCTGCCCACATAGACCCGCGACCCGGCGACAACCGGCGACGAGTCGATGTCGCCACGGGTGGCGAACCGCCACAACTCCTTGCCGTCGGCCAGGCGGAGGCAGCGCAACAGGTTGTCGCTGCCGGCGATAATAACCCGTTGGCCGACCACGGCCGGTGAGGCCTGGAAGGCGACCTCGGCCTGCTCGGCCTTGAACTCCCACACGATTCGCCCCGCGGAGAGGTCCAGGCAGATCACTTTGCCGCCATAGGTGGGCACGACGGCCAGGCGGCCGCTACGGGCCGGCGACCCCAGTATGGGCACTTCGGTCTCGACCTGCCAAACCTGCCGGCCCGTGGCCAGATCGACCAGCCGGAGCAGTCCGCCGCGGCACCCGGCAATGAGCACCCCGCCGTCGCCGACCGAGGGAGTGGGATTGATTTCCTGCTCCATGTCCGACGTCCAGCGCTTCCGGCCGCCGGCCGCCGCCAGGCAGTACAGCTTGCCGTCGTAGGAGGCCACCAGCAGATTGTCGCCGACGGCGACCGGCGATGAGGCGATCCGGCCCTCGGTGGTGAAGGTCCAGAGCAGTTCGCCGTTGGCGGCATCGATGGCCCGGACCACGCCGCCGCTGTCGCCGACAAAAACGCGCCCCTCCTTGACGCACGGCGAGGCCTCGACGGACGCCTCCAGCGGATACCTCCACAGCCTCCGGCCGCTTCGCAGGTCCAGACAGAATACGCCCTTGCCGCTGGTGCCGACATAGACGCGGCCCCCGACAATGGCCGCCGTCGAGGAGATGGCCGCACCGAGGTCCTGCCGCCAAAGCAGGGCGAGGTCCTCCGACAGGGACGAGGAGGCCACACCGGTGCCGGCCGGGTTGCCGCGAAACATCGGCCAGGGTCCCGCCGTCTCAAGCGGTGGAGGGTTCAGGTCCAGAAACGAAGCCCCTTGCGGCACGACCTCGGAAGTCGGCGAGATCAGCTTGCCGCGAAAGAGGATGGCCGCCACTACCAGCAGCACGAAGACCGGGGCTACGTACCAGTGGGCCCGAAAGGGGCTCACCTGCCGGGGCTGGGATGGGGGTGGGGGCGACGGCGGCCCAGG
>JAACEH010000173.1 GCA_011682595.1 Anaerolineaceae bacterium | reverse complement strand
CTTAAGGGCAGGGGGCGCCCACCGGGGCCGATCCTTCCGCTGAAGGGCCATTTGACCTTGCTGGCGGCCTTGGTATCATTATGGCGATGAAGTCGAAGGCCGGGCGTCCTGAGAACGAACTGAATGAGGTGCCTTAACATGAAGTGGTGCGATCTGGATTGTCCCGAGGCTTCCTGGCCCGACAGCAAGGACCTCAGCGGCGCCTGCCGCACATTCCAGGCCCTGTGGTGCAAGAAGATCGACCGCGTCGTCCATAAGAACGGCCCCTGCCAGTGCCCGGAGGAGCAGGAGAGGGAGTCCAGTTAAAGCGAGCCCATCTCATGGCGACCCCTTCGGTGTCGCCATGCCACCTGCCGCCCGTGCGCCTGGCCGGGTGCCATGGCCGCTCGCGGCCATGTTTGTATCACGAGGGGTGGACCGGCCGCTCGACGTTCTCACGACTCTCAGCAAGGCGAACGATGCACACGGCATATTGCGGGCACCCACAAGGGGTGGCCCTACATGGACAGCGAGCCACTCAGAGTTTTTCCAGCGGCTCGCCGTGGTGGCCGCGCTTTATTTCCGCGACCCCGCTCGGGGCGGCCCAGCGGACTCCATTGACCAACACCCGTTGGATCGTCTTGTCGTAGTAGATGTCGAAAGTCTCGTGGCCGGGGCGGAAGTAGAAGATCTTGCCTTGGCCGCGATGCCAGCAACAGCCGCTGCGAAAGACCTCGCCACCGGCGAACCAACTCACCAGGACCAACTCGTCGGGGGTCGGAATGTCGAAATGCTCGCCGTACATCTCCGTGCGAGGCAACTCGAAGTACTCCGGCAGGCCGTCGGCGATGGGGTGCGCCGGATCGACCACCCACAGACGCTCCTTTTCGGCCGCCTCGCGCCACTTGAGGTCGCAGCCGGTGCCCATGAGGCGCTTGAAGATCTTCGAGAAGTGGCCCGAATGCATGACCATCAGCCCCATGCCCTCCAGCACGCGCTTCTGCACGCGGTCGACAATCTCGTCCTCGACCAGGTTGTGGCCCATGTGGCCCCACCAGGTCAGCACGTCGGTCTCGGCTAACACCTGCTCGGTCAGGCCGTGCTCGGGCTCTTCGAGTGTAGCCGTGCGGGCCTCGATGTCCGGCTCGGCGGCCAGGGCCTCGGCCACCACCTTGTGAATACCGTCGGGGTAAACCTTGCCCGCGGCCTCATCTTTTTTCTCGTGCAGGAATTCGTTCCAGACGGTCACGCGAACGTTTGCAGCCATTGGGGTTCCTTTCCGGGTCGCCGGGTCGATGCCATGCAGTCTTTAACACGACCGTGGGCAAAAGGCAAGAACTCGTTTCGGAAATCGCCTTGAATCCGCGTCTTGTCGGCCCTCACCGGACGGGGTTTTGGGCTTGTGCGGCAATCCGCAGTCAACTAGACTGTTTGGCAACGCCTCGATGCTGGCACTGCAACGGCCTCGGCCGGTAACCTACAGGATCAGATCGGCGTCCCGCTCTGGTAGGAGGAGCAAGCAAACCATGGCCATTCAGTTCATCTGCCCGTCGTGCCAACAGGCGGTAACCGTAGCCGAGCAATATGCCGGCGGCCAGGTCTTCTGCCCGACCTGCCGCGCGGAACTGACCGTTCCCGGAGTGAACGTCTCTTCCCAGGTGCCGGTCGGTCAGCCCGGTGGCCCGCCGTCGCTGAATCCGGGCGGCCCGCCGGCCGGTGCGAAACGATCCGCTGCGGCGGTGGCCTCGCTGGTTCTGTCGCTGATTGCCTGGCTGGCCTGCCCGCTGGGGTTCGTCTTTTCTTTTCCGGGACTGCTCCTGGGGCTCATCGGCCGGGCCAAGGTCAAACGCTCCGGCGGGGCCCTGACGGGCCGCGGTGCAGCCACAGCCGGGGTGATAATCAGCCTGCTGCACTTGCTGCTCGTCGCCGCCATCGTGGTGGGGATTGCAGGATTCGCCCCTTGGGTGGTCAAGATGGGCTTGAGCGGCGCGAGGATGGCCCGTGTCGGCCTGGCCTGCGATTCATACCTGGCCGCCAACAGCACAATGCCGCCCGACCTTCAGACGTTGGTCACCGAGGACTACCTTGACAGCGCCGATATGCTGACCTGCCCGGCCAGCGGAGAGCCGTACGTCTACGTTGCGGCGTCCATGAGTTCGGGCGACATCGACAGCGGTACGGTGATAGTCTACTCGACCTTTGAACTGCCCGATAATAGAGGGCGGCTGGTTCTGTTCAGGGGCCCGCGCGTCGAGGTCATACCAGGGGACCAGCTTCGCAAGAAGCTGCGCGACCAGGGCCTTGCGGAGAATCTGATACCGTAATTGTTGTCGGACGAAAATTGCGGCGACCTGTTTGTGGACCCGGAAGGTCGATCATGGCCACGCAAGCGTGGACCATGCCACCCGTCATCACGTCCTGGGCACAGGGCCGATGCTCTCGGTGATCGTGACTTGCAGAGGCACGCGTATGCTGGCCACGTCCTGAGCGCCGGCCAGTAGCTGTTCAACCAGTTCCATGGCAAGTTCAGCGGCCCGTTGCATGTTGAGCACGATTGATGTCAGCGGCGGGTGCCTCGGCGTCGGGGGCGGTTCGGACGGGCGGTTGAGCACGGCAACGCTGAGTTCTTCAGGGATCCGAATATTGGCCAGCGGCCCGTCGATGAACAACCGCTCCGGTCTGGGCACGGCAATCATCAGGGCGGTGGGGCGATCCTTCGCTTCCATAATATAGCGCAGACAACCGGCGTCGTGGCTGAGCAGAAGCAAGGACACTCGGGACGACTCCTGCAGGCCGAAGTCTTTCAGTGCGGCCAGCCAGCCGTCGATGCCACTCCTTCCTCCAAGCAATTGTCTCTGGTCGGCGGCATAGCTGTAGGTTACGTAACAGAGGTTGCGGTGGCCGCTCTGGGCGAAAAGACGGGCAATTCGATATATGGCTGAGTAGTCGTCGCGAATCACACTGGGCAGATGCACCTGCGAAAGCCGCCGGTTGAGCACCAGCACGGGAAATTGCATCTCTATCATTTCGTGCAAGGCCAGGAGTCGAGCCACGGAGACGTTGATGGCAATTGCCGCCTTGAACCCTTGGGCGACGATCTGGTGAGCATGTTGAATCTGGGTCAGAAGGGGCCAGGAAACGACCTCGGCCTGAATACCACGGCGCTTGGCCTCCCGAAGCAGGCTTTGCCAGGTGTTGTACCAGTAGGCGCCGGGACCGAGAGACATAAGATGTTCGGGCAAGAGAATGGCTACGCGACGAGCCTTGTCTTGCCTGGTGCGTTGCTCAACCATCTCCCGGGCCCGATCCGACGCCCCCGGGAGGACCATCACCGGCTGCCTGGGCCGAACCGCAAGCAAGCCCTCCCTGGCCAACTGACGCACGGCGGCCTGAACCGGTCGCAGCGAAGCGCCGAGTTGGTGACACAGCTTACGACTGGTCGGCAGAGCCGAGCCCTCCCGCCAACGGCCGGAGGCCAACTGTCTCCGCAACTGGTCCGCCACGCGACTTGCGAATTCTGTGAGCCCCATGCCAACCTCCAGAGTCTTGCAGAAGGTGGTCTCAATCCAGCGTTGGCCCGAGTGCTGTAAAACCCGTGATGTCTGGGCGTGATGCCTTATGTATTGTAATGTGCCGTTCAGGTGAGGTCAAGCAACTTCAGATTTTTTCCCCCAACGACTTCGTCCGGACTTTCGTGCGACACGTAAAGCCTTGTGTGGCACTATGTTACGTCTTATCGCCTGCCGCCCGGGTGAGGACTTGCGGATTTGCGGTATTGGTTGCCCGGCCCGTGTCACGTGGGCTATACTTTAGCAGAGAAATCAGGAGTACAGGGGCCCACTCAGGGCTGAAAGGAGACAGTAACCATTGAATAGGCTTTCTGTTGTAACGACCTTATCGCTTTGAATCGCTTTGACCAGGAGTACAGGGGCCCGCTCAGGGCTGAAAGGAGACAGTATTCATGAATAAGCTTTTTGTTGTAACGATGCTTTGTCTGGTGGCCACTCTGGCCCTGGCCGGTGTCGCACGGGCGGACGTGGCGCTGGAGGATTTCGACAACCAGGTGTGGGGTGTGTCGTCACTCACGGCCGTGGACGGCTCCACGCACCCCTCCTGGACGATTCGTAAATATTCCGACAGCGTGGAGGCGAACTTCGTGGAATACGAGTCCGGCAACTACGGGATAAACGCGCCGGGTGGCAAGGCAGGCCGCCTCTTGGGCTTTCCGGGTACCGTCCCTTTGAACGACGGCTCGGATTTGAACGTTAACGAGCAGCACAACACTAACCGACAGGTGCTGATGCCCGCCGGCCTGACGGACTTTCAGTTCACGGTGTACAACAACTCGGACACGGCGTTTACCTCCAAGGACTACCGCGTGAAGATGTGGTGGCAGAGGGAGGATATGTCGACTGACCTGGCCGGCCGCCGCTTCAGCGATAAGCCGGGCCGCGCCATGCCGGAGATCCCGGCCTGGGGGACTGTCACGGTCGCGCTGCCGTTGAGCAGCTTCGTGAGCATCGACGGTACCGAGAGCGTGGCGGGGGACGTCTTTGGGTCGGAGAACAACCGGCTTTGGGGCGCCACGTACATCCTTGCCGAAAATAATACGTCGTGGCGGAACTTGGTCTGGGACGACTTTGCGTTTACAGCCGTACCCGAGCCCGCCACGATGGGCCTGCTGGGCCTCGGCCTGGTGGGAGTCATGCTTCGCCGGAAGAAATAGCCTGGCGGCGTGACACTAGT
>JAACEH010000172.1 GCA_011682595.1 Anaerolineaceae bacterium | reverse complement strand
AGCGTCGAGTTGCGGTGCCCGATGCCGACCACCGACCTGGCCAGGCCGAGGCGTTTGACGGCCAGACCCAGGCTGCCGCCCAGGAGGCCCACGCCGACGATGGAAAGCTGTTCAAACTGCATAGCCAAGAATCCCGCAAGAAACCAGAAATCGAGTCGTCGAGGGAACGAAACGAACCACGGGGGAGTTTAGGTCAGGGGGGAAATGCGGTCAATCATTTTTTTGTTGTCCATTGTGTGAGGCGATTTTACAATGGACCGGTTAGGTCGCTTGCAGTGGTGCCGAGAGAGGATTCGTGGCCGGCGATGGCGAGAGCGGGATTCGCTCCGGCGGCTCAGTGGACGGGTTCGGCAAGGACGTAATCAGCATCCATCCTCCTTTGCGGTGACTTTGCAGCCGCCGAGTTAGCTGTTGCAACCTGGTTGATGTCGAAAAAAGTTCCGAGAAACACTAATGCTGCAGATCCTTGACGGCTATACGCTGATCCGCCGGCTTTGCCAGACGGCCAGCAGCGAGATCTTCCTGGCTCACGACCATCGCCGGCGACAGGATGTAGTCCTGAAGGTTGTTCTGGCCCGGTTGGCCGACGACAGGAAGGCCCTGAACCATCTGGCCCACGAGGCGGAGATTTCCGAAAGGGTGGACCACCCCAACCTGGTCAGGATCTATGATTTCGTGAGCCGGGCCGAGCGGCCGTACCTGGTCATGAAGTTCATTCCAGGCCAGACGCTCAAGCGGGTGATCTACCGGGACGTGGACCTTGTGGGGCGGATCGGGTTTGCCTGGCTGGTGCGTGTCTGCCAGGGCCTGGGCCACATGCACAGCCGGGGCCTGGCCCATCTGGACATCAAGCCCGAGAACATCATGGTCGGCCCAAAGGGCGAGGCCACGGTGATCGACCTGGCCCTGGCCCAGCGGACGGGCCCGAAAAGCTTCTGGGACGGCCTGGTGACTCGCATTCAGGGTCAGACTATGGGCACGCGGAGCTACATCGCACCGGAGCAGATCGAGAACAAGGTCCTGAGCCCGGCCACGGACATTTACAGCCTGGGCATCACGATCTTCGAGATGTATGCCCGACGTTTGCCGTTGACGGCGAGCGATCCGGATGCCATATTGCAGATGCACCTGAAGATGCGGCCGCCGATGTTGCACCACGTTGTGCCACAGGTACACCCTGACCTGTCGCGGCTGATAGCCCGGATGCTGGAGAAGAACCCGGACCTGCGACCACATTCGATGGACGTGATCATCGAGCAATTGGCCAGGATCGGCCGCCCTTACGAGGCCAGCGGGTCCGGCCAGCCGACGGCGGCCAGCTAGCCGTCTGCAACGAAGATTGAACGGCGGGGTGCCATGGTCTGGCCCAGGGGAGGCCATGACCCCGATTCTATCGGGGGAAGATGATCACGGCCTGACCTTCGGCCAGACCGTGGCGCCCACGCTTTGTGGCCGCCACAAGCCCCCTGCACCGCAGGGGAATGTTGTGGCGGTTGGTGTCCCGCGGCAGTGCCGCGGGCTTGTCTGGAATACCTAATGGCACAGACCGTCTGCTTGGAATTCGAGAAACCGTTCGCCTCGCTTGAAGAGCAGATTCGCCGGCTCGAGAAGCTGCAGGCCGACCGCCAGGTTGACATGTCGGCCGAGATCAAAGACATCCGCCGCAATCTGGTGGACATGATCCGCAAGAAGTACGCCAGTCTGACGCCCTGGGAACTGGTGCAGGTGGCCCGCCATCCCGAGCGGCCGCTGGGCCGCGACTACATCGAGGCCTTCGTGGCCGAGTTCAGGGAGTTGCACGGCGACCGCGCGTTCGCCGACGACAAGGCGATGGTCACCGGCTTCGGCCGCATCGGCGGCGAGAAAGTCATGGTCATCGCCACTCACAAGGGCCGCACCACCGAGGAGAAGGTGGCCTGCCATTTCGGTCTGCCGCACCCCGAGGGGTATCGCAAGGCCCTGCGGGCGATGAAGCTGGCCGAGAAATATCACCTGCCGGTGGTTTCGCTGATCGACACCGCGGGCGCGTTTCCGGGCATCGGGGCCGAGGAGCGCGGGCAGGCCCAGGCCATTGCGGTTAACCTGATGGAGATGGCTCGGCTGCGGACGCCGGTTGTTTGTGTCCTGATCGGCGAAGGCGGCAGCGGCGGGGCCCTGGGCATCGGCGTCGGCGATTGCGTGGCCATCCTCCAGTACGCCTATTACAGCGTCATCACGCCGGAAGGTTGCGCTGCGATTCTGTGGCGCGATGCGAAAATGGCCGAAGAGGCTGCCCGGTCGCTGCGGCTGACACCCAAGGACATGCTGGCCCTTGGCGTGGTTGACGAGATTATTCCCGAGCCGCTGGGCGGCGCACATCGCGACCCGCGGGCCATGGCGACCGCCCTTGAACGCCGCCTGGTGGGCGACATTCGACGGACCAAAGGCCAGGCCATTGACAAGCTGCTCGAACAGCGGTACCAACGCATCCGCCGCATAGGCCCCGTCCTCAGCGGCCACTGTACTCTCAATTCTCCAGCCACAGAAACGCCGGGCGGCTGATTACGCTCTGCGTGAGAGATCTCCATCGCCTTACTTGCGACAGCCGAGGGGACGAAGGGGCCGCAAGGCAAGGCGCCGGACATCGGGGCCTACGAACATGTCCTAAAAGGAGGCCATTAGGCCTGTTCCGTGGCCGGTTGCCCATCGGAGCGAGGGCTAGATATGGTGGGCCATTGTGGTTTTGGCACCATCGGTTGTGGATGTATTGGGGGTTTCTTCCGGGAGACGGGTGTTTCCAACTCATTTTCCTTCCTGACGGGCATAATTAACTTTTCCGCCAAGGACAATATAGCCGATTTAGGTAAACAGGGCAAAGTGGGCGCTGCGCCAGAATTTGGAGCGGGGGTCGCTCAGGGGCTTAATTGTCTTGAGAGGGCGCAGCCATTATGTCTGAGGGGGTGAGTGTTCAAGAATGACAGAGAACAAGAAAAAACTGTCGTCTCGCTGGTGGCAATTGATTTATTCTTCCGGATCCTGGGCCACGGGTATCGCCCTGATTCTGGGTAGCGTTCTGATTGTGGCTTACGAGAACCGCTATCGCCACGCCGTTCGAGACGAGATCCAGACGAAGATGGTCAACGATCAGGAAGTTGTTGCATCAGTGGCCGCCGAGCGGCTGGGATCATACGTCACCGGCGTGACGGCTAAGCTGCGATTGATTTCCCAGCAGGCGGTCGCTTCGGGTTCGGGAAGTTCCTCTCACGAAACCTTGGCTCGGATCGCCCGCTACGACATCGACAGGAACTGGGTGGCCGGCATCTACATAGTGGGTCGCGACTTCGACAAGGTCCGCAAACCACGACAGGTGTTCCGGTTTGACGATGATGTGCCGGCCGGGCGCGATGATGCCGGACCGGCTGAAGGCCGGGAGACGCTGGAGTATGATGAAATCGTCGCCCATCTCAGGAACTATGAGGAACAGCCCGAGGCAACATGTTACATCAGCAGGACGCTGAAACTAAGCAACGGGCGCCAGGGGCAGGTGCTTACCGTGCCGACCCGCGACGCGGCAGGGAATCTTGTGGGCCTGGTGGCGGCGCTTCTGCCGGTGTCCTTCGAGGTCGACCAGCTGAAAGTTTCGGCCGCCGACAGCGGCAAGAGCCTCTGGATATACACATCCAACCAGGAACTCCTGGGCGACCACTTCGGCCCGACGCCTGCGGCCGAGGAGGTGGCTCAACTTGTCGTCGCGGGTCTGCGCGACACGACTCGCACCGACAGGTGGGTGCTGACCATTTGGCCGGTTTCCCACGGCGTCGGCCGGCCCTGGACCCTTGTGGTTGCCACCCGCAAGGACAGTTTCGATCGCAGTGTCAAGGCCCGCCTGGGCGGACCGTGGACTCGCAGTCTGCTGATCACCCTGGCTTGCGGCAATTTCGTGGGCCTCTGCCTGCTCCTGACGCTGCGCCATTGGCGCGAACAGGTTGCCGTCTTCCGCGTCCAGGCCGAACGCGACACGCTGACCAAGGTCTATTCGCGGCGCTTCCTCGACCGCGAGGCAAACGTGCTGTGCCAGAGGTTCGAGAAGCTGGGCGTGCTGATGGTCGATCTGAACGACTTCAAGCACTGCAACGACACCCTGGGACATCCGACGGGCGACTACATGCTGGTGGAGGCCGCAAAATTGCTGTCGGACAGCCTGAGGCAGAAGGACCTGGTCATCCGTATCGGCGGCGACGAGTTCCTGTTGTTACTTCCCATGGCCGACCAGCAGATGGTGGCGGCGATTGCGTCCCGTATCGGTGAGGCCGTTGAGCAGTGGAACCTCAATAACGCGCGGCCCGGCATCGAGATTTCACTGGCCCTCGGGCAGGCGGCCGGAAATTCGTCGGACCTGTTGCTGTTGATCGAATTGGCCGATCGGCGTATGTACGACGACAAGGCCCGCTTCAAGAAAGAAAAGCGCACTTCGGTCACTGTCTGAGCGGGACCAGATAAGTCTCCTCGGGTCTGCGGCTCGATCATGGCCTGGCCTGTGGCCGGACCACGGTCTCCAACCTCGCCAGACCAAATTGCTTTGAAAGCTCGTTCCGTTCCCGGTAATATCCTGAGTCTGCGGTTGTCCGTGGCCGCCGGCACTTTGGGCGGCCGCCGACAGGCCAGGCCGGATTCGTCTTGCGACAGGGAGCAGCGCATAAGTGGTAACCACCGGGACTATCATTGACGGTTTGCATCGCCTGGGCCTGGGGCCCGGTTCGATCATTGTCGTGCACAGTTCGCTGCGCAGCTTCGGATTCGTGCCCGGCGGGGCCGAGACGGTCATTGCCGCCCTGACCGAAACCGTGACCCGCGAGGGCCTGGTCGTCATGCCCACCCACACCCTGTGTATGAAAGGTCGGCCCGGCGTCGAGCCGTTTGACCCGAAGACCAGCGCCGCCTATACGGGAACAATTCCCAATGTCTTCCGGCGGCGGCCGGACGTCCTGCGCAGCCGCCACCCCACCCACAGTGATGCCGCCTGGGGCAAGCTGGCGGCCGAGTTACTGGCCGACCACGAAAGCCGTGGCCCGGTGGGCCTGGACTCGCCGCTGGATCGGGTCGCCCGGTGGGGAGGCTTCATTCTGCAACTGGGCGTTGGCCAGGGGACCAACACGACACTGCACCTGGCCGAGGTCCTGGCCGGCGTGGCCTATGTTTCGGTTTCCTACCGTCCCGAGTGGGGCGACGTGGCTCTGGTTCGCCGCCAGGACGGTGCCGTGGTCGAGGTGGCCATGGTCAACGACGAGCGGCCGGGCTGTTCCGGAGGCTTCCCGGCCATCGAACCTCTGCTGGAAGAGAGGGGCCTGACCCGCGAAACGACCATCGGCCGTTGCCGGGCCCGGCTGACCCCGGCCATGGAGATGGTCGAACTGGCCGTGGAACTTCTGAAGCGAGACCCGGCGGCTTTGCTCTGCGAGCGACCCGATTGCCCGCACTGCGTTGAAGCCCGGCGAAAAATTGCCGGCCCAACCCCTTGCGGCGAGTGAGACTGGACGGCCCTTCGATCTCCTCTATAATGCCCTGTCGGAATCCGTCCGTAGTTCTTGCGGGGCAAATCCATGGCTGACCCAGGCCGACAATTCCAGCTTCTGATCAAACCGGTCGGCCCGCGGTGCAACCTGGCCTGCCGTTACTGTTTCTACTCCCACGACCTGGAGCCCGACTCCTCGCTGCCGAGGGTCATGCCGGAGGCCGTTCTGGAGACGATGATCCGCAAGTTCCTGGCCCTGAGGATGACCCAGAGCATTCTCTGCTGGCAGGGCGGCGAGCCGACGCTGGCCGGTATCGACTTCTTCGCCAGGGTGATCGAGTTCGAGAAAAAGTACGGCCAGCCGGGCCAGGTGGTCAGCAACGCCCTTCAGACCAACGGCCAGGTGATCGACGACCGGTGGGCCGAACTGTTGGCCGAGTACCGCTTCCTGGTGGGTCTGTCGATTGACGGGCCGCCGGAGATTCACAACGCCCGGCGCGTTGACCTTCGCGGCCGCGGCAGCCTGGCCGGTGCTCTCCGGGCGGCCGAACTGTTCGACTCGCACGGCGTCGAATACAACATCCTGACGGTGATCCACTCGGGCAACCAGGACAAGGCCCGCCAGATTTTCCAGTGGCAGATCGACCGCGGCTGGCGGCACCTGCAGTACATCCCCTGCGTGGAGGCCGACGGCCGGGGGAAAATGATGCCCTGGTCCGTTTCGCCCGAAGGCTACGGCCGATTCCTCTGCGACCTGTGGCGGGCCTACACCGACAGCGGCCGCCGCGACGTCGGCATCCGCACCTTCGATTCCTGGCTGTCGCAAAAGGTGGTCGGCGCCAACACCCTCTGCACGCTGTCGAAACGGTGCGGCGACTATCTGCTGGTCAAGCCGGACGGCGGGTTGTTTCCCTGCGATTTTTTCTTCGAGGACAAGTGGCGCCTGGGCAACCTCAGCGAGGATAATCCAGCCGAGGTGCAGCCCCAAGTCCGCGAAGAGAAGTTCGGCCATCTGAAAGAACAGTTGGCCGAGGAGTGTGTGGCCTGCCGCTGGGTGGACCTCTGCAACGGCGGGTGCCCCAAGGACCGCATCGTTGGCGGTGGCTTGGGTGGCTTGGGTGGCTTGGGTGGCGGCAAACGCTCGTACCTGTGCGAGGGTCTGAAACTCTTTTTTGAGCGGCACAACGACGACCTGGACCGCTTGGCCGCCGACCTTCGACGACAGCGCGAGGCCGAAGTCCGGCGGCGGGAACAGGCCCGGCGACAGGCCCGCCGGGCCGGGGCCGCAAGTGCCGCGGTGGGCCGCAACGATCCCTGCCCGTGCGGCAGCGGCAAGAAGTTCAAGAAGTGCTGCGGCCGGTGAAACAGAAATGAGCGCGACAGCTCCCCGTCGCTGAAGAGCATCGGGCGAATCTACCGCTGCTTGGCAAGTTCGTATTCCAGCAGCCAGGGCTCGGCCAGCCGCAAATTGTAGACCAGCTCCGGCGTCCGCACCAGGCGCCAGTCGGGTGTCTCGATGTCGGCCGCCGGCGGGCCGTCGATAATCTCGCCCGGCGTCAACGTGCGGGCCGTCGACACCCTGTAGCGCTCGGCCAGGGGAAAGCTGCGGGGGTTGATGTGCGTTCGCCGCGTGCGGATGCGGACAAATCGCGGCAGGCGACTGCCCGGCAGCATCAGGGCCGTCAGGTAACGCTGACCTTGCAGCAAGAACCAGCCCTTGGCGTTGATGGTCCGCCATCTGCTGCGGTCGTCCGCCACGCTGATCTCGGGCGTCAGGATGTCGATCAGCGTGGGCGAGGGGTTGCCGGCCTCGAAGACCAGGGCCGCCCGGCCGCCGATGATGCAACCGAGATCGACGTCGCGTCCCTCTTTGAGCGCCAGCGCGGCACGGTGCAGCCGGGCGGCCGTACGCTTCGCGCCCTTCTCGGTGAACCTCAGGCGGCGCAGATAAATCTCCTCCAGGGCCGGGTCGTCGCTGCGTCGTGTGCGCCGCCAGAGGTCCCTTGTTCCCACGGTCAGTGCCGCGGCAAAGTCGGCCAACTCCCGCAGGTTCGCCGCCGCCTGGCCAACCAGTGCCCCGGCCCGCTTCAGGTTCGCCCGGCCGCCCTTGCGGCGCAGTCGCTCGGCCTTCACGACCTCTAGCCCGGCCTCGTTGACGACCTGCCGCCTCTGGCCGTGCATCGCCTGGTGCATCCCGGCCAGTTGGCAAACGTCCAGATCGTCGCCCCCCCAGCGAGCCTGCTTGCGGGCGGCGGCAGTGCTCTGGATGCCGCGGGCCGCCTGGGCGACGACGCGGTCGGCCCAGCGGTTCTTACGATAGGTCAGGTAGACGGCCGCATCGGTCGAGACAAACTCGTGCGAATCCAGGTGGTA